>JBJTAQ010000623.1:0-1832 GCA_046090945.1 Pirellula sp. | reverse complement strand
AAAATCGGATAACGGGGACAGACCCCGAGCAGGAAGTTCGCGCAGAGGGTAACCGGGGACATACCCCGCGCAGGCGGCGGAAAATCGGATAACGGGGACAGACCCCCGAAGATGCCAAAAAAACGTCGACCGAATGGGTCGACGTTTTCAGAAGGTTCAGTTCCAAAGCTAAGGACTCTAGATCTAGTTGATTTGTATGAATCCCGAGGATACAGCCTGAAGCCGGCTCTTCCATCCACGAATGGTGTCCTCGAAATACCAATCATTAGAGTACAGGAGTTGGCTAGAGGACGACATCGCTGTAATTGCAACCATGCCGGAGTTGGCCTCGCTCAAGTCAATTCTTAGTGAGATGTTGCCATCTAAGGTTGTTGAGCTTCCATCTGCGTTAAGACGAGTTGCATTTGCCCTAACGTAGATAGTTCCGTTTACCTTTTCGCCATCAACCACCATGCTGCTCAGAGCATTGGATTTGATGTAGATTTGCGAACCATTTGCAGAAGGTAAAAAGAGTTCAACTTTACCCTGCAGATTCTTTCCGGACTTGTTGTACTTCAAATCCACAGAAAATGTTGCTTCTCCCGTTGTCTGCACCCCGTAGACCCCTGCGACATTCGCAGATTTTGCAATCTTACCGGCTGCCGAGATGGATTCTGTTCCGGCTGGCTTGGTCACGGTAATCGCAGTACTTAAATCACTAAGTTGGTCTTCGTTGGTGTAGTTTCCAGTGACGATAACCTTAATATTGTACAATTGAGATCCATAGGTCCCGGTGCTCAAAGTAACGAAAGTGTTTGCAGTACCAGTGAACGGAGATCCGGGGACCGGAGACACCGGTACATTGGATGCCAACACTCGATTCGTTAGAGTATCGACAAACGTAACTTTTGCCCCTACCAATCCATTCCCTGTTGGGTCTTGAACGCTTGCTGCCAATGCGACTTGGGCAGATGTCGCACTAGATCCAGACGCCACAGCGATAGTTTGACCAATATACCTTGCGAGTGCATCTCGAGTGACAATCGTCAACGATGCATTGCTTGTACTCGTAATGTTGTAGTTGGGATTTGCTCCCAAAGTCACCACGATTGTGTACGAACCCACTGGGCTGAATTGGGTTGCAGTGGTCGTCAAGGTGTAACTAGGAGTGTCACCCGGTGCTGCATTGCTAACTACCGCTGTGAATACCGGATTCACATCTCCGAACGTCTTCGTAGCATTGTTCGCAGCGATCGATACTGAACGCTTGGTAATGGTAAGGTTTGAACCAACAAATGTCAGGTTGTAGTTGCTATCTAGAGCTAGAGATCCTTGGTTGATCGCATAAATACCAACATTTTCACCAGCGGTTCGGTCTAAAGATCCAGTGAACGCATCACCTGTGGCCAAACTTCCCGAGGTGATTCCGTAGGTAAGGGTCGGATCAGCATCACCGTAGGTCTTTGACTTCGCATTTGCAGTAATAGTTATCATTCGTGACGTGATCGACAAGGTTGCCGTTCCACTTGCTGCGGCGTAATTGCCGTCGGTGATCGAAGCCGTCACTGAACCGCTATCGGCTACATTGGTCCCAGAGAGCGATTCGCTTGCCAGGAGAACTCCACCAACACCGGTGATTGTTACGCTTGCGGTATGGGATGCAGCATCGTAGACTCCGGTGTAATCAACGGTAGTCACCTCGGCCGTAGCAGGAGTGATCGACAAGGTGGCCGTTCCACTTGCTGCCGAGTAATTGCCGTCGGTGATCGAAGCTGTCACTGAACCGCTATCGGCTACATTGGTGCCAGAGAGCGATTCGCTTGCCAGGACAACTCCACCGACCCCGGTGATTG
>JBJTAQ010000622.1:0-4742 GCA_046090945.1 Pirellula sp. | reverse complement strand
TTTTCAGTTTGCACTTCAGATCGTAAACGAAAACATAGTTATAGCTGGTCCTCGAAGAGTACGTTGTGTGAGAGTACTCAGCATTTGGAAGCAACCAGGAAGCCCGAACTGTATTGCATTCAATGTTTATCTGTTCGATCGATTCAGCGGGTATGTGTAGATCCCAACAAGGCCACGGGAGCTGCTTATGGTAGTGAATTGAGATGCCATCGTTTCGAATCGAAATTGTCATATTATTGACGTAGTTTGCTCGAATCCTGTAAACCATCGCAAAGAAACAGAAAACTGGAACGGACGTCACAAAGAAGGTTGTCAACCCGAGGATTGACTTCGACGCTAGACCGAACAGGAACAGGCCGGTCAGCACGCATAACAGTACAACGAGGCAGATGCCAACGTAGAGGAACCTACCAACAAAAGCATCCATCGGTAGGACCGCCTCGAATTTCGCTTGTTCTTTGGCAGGCCTTACAACTTGAGAGAAGCCTGGCTCGTTTTTTGGCAAATCGTCTTCGATTTCATCGAATTTCTTATCCCAGAATCCCGGTGGCGATTCCATAGGTGTGGCTGGAGCAGCAAGATTTGAAGCTGTTGACTGTAGAGCAAAAACCTCACCGCATTTACACTTGAGCTTTCTCCCTAACAAACTTGATTTGAGAGAGTAGGCTCGACGGCATCGTGGACAGGCTGCTTGTATCTTCATTTTCAGTATCCTTCCACCCTCATTTTTCCTCGCAAAGCAAGGCTTAGATAGATCACCGATGAGATGATCGAAACTCATTCGGTGACCCGCTCAGGAAAGAGGGCCCAATAGATCGAGACACTAGGCGGGAAAGTTCTGTTTTTTCGTAGTTAAATCGACTGTTTCTTGATGGCGGATTCCTAGAATGCTCAGAATCTCGTCGGCGGCACGGAGGCCATGGTAAAAAGCTTCCTCCATCAATGCGATCCCACTCAGATCGGTATTGGCAAAATGGACATTGCGATCGGGTTGAATAGCCTCGCGACGGGCAGGGCCCCAAATGAACCCAGGATATGGTTGAATCATCGCATGCCCCCAGCGAATGATATCGATCTTGGTAACAAGTTCTCTTATTTTTGGATGCGCTCTTTGTAGGTCTGTCAGAACTAATTCCACCCAGTCGGACCACTGAATAGATAGCAATTGCTCTCGCGAATATTTCGGGGGATGATCGGCAAAGGGATAGTACCAAGTCCAAACGCAAGGTCCGTGATCTACACCCGATTGGTGAGTGGAAACCACATAGCCCAGCGATCGGCTCTCGTAAAAAACATTATCCCAGCATAGGGCTGCACCACTCTCCTCTGGACGATCCCGAAGATGAACATTTGCGACGATCCACCAACTATACTTGAAAGCATCACTGGGAAACCGACTGTTGGTTCGAAACCGATCGATAACTCGACTAGCAACAAACTGAGGCCCTGCCCATAGAATTCTTTTTGCGCGGTATCCTAACCATTTTCTACGATCCACATCGAATGCTACCAACTCACCGTTGGCATCAGGGCCTGGGTGATCGCTGGGCTGGATCCGAGTAACCAAACAACGATAGCGTACGTGCTGAGCAACCTGTTGCCCGAGATACTGAACAATTTGACCATTGCCAGCGGGCCAAGTGATCACGTCCTGCGTGGATCGATCCTTGGCATCCAATCTTGCTGCAAAGTAGAGGATACCAGCCCAGGCACTGGTTTGATCGATTGAAAGTCCATAATCATCTCGGCAGGCATAATCGACAAACCACTTCAAGATCGGTGAATCCCATCCATGCTGACCAAGCCACTCAAGCATCGAAATCTGATCAAGCTCCTCCAATTGAGTATCCATGGAGCAATTGGCGATTGGTAGATCAAAAAATCGTTTACCTACTCCATCCCGAGCATTGGCCCAGTAACGCATCTGCTCATTAAAAGCTGCGAATTGATCTAAATCCACTTGCTTCGCGATGGCTTGTGGAAAAAGTCCTTCATACCATTGCCCTTCCACGAATATCCGTTCCTCAGGTTCGCGGCAGAGGAATTCCTCACCGACGATCGGTCTTCCATCGGGTTCAACTCGTTCGACCACACCCATCTCGACGAGCAAGGCGATCAGGTCTTTATTCGTAGATAAGGGAGTGGTTATATAGTGAGCTCCCCATGGGTAATGCAACGCTCCGCATGCATCCGAGCGAGATGTTCCACCCAAATTGTTTTCGAGCTCAAGCAATTCGAAGTCATCAAAGCCTTGGCGTTTGAGTCTCCATGCTGCTGCTAAACCGGCAATTCCGCCACCGACAATCACGACAGGAACTTCTTTCCACTGATCGATCGAGCCGATTGACTCACTAGGTTCACGAAGCCTATGTCCGCTATGGATGTCCGGTCCTAACAACTCACCTCGAATCTTATCGTTTGGTGATTTCGAGCATCCAGAGATCGACGCTGCCGAAACACCGAGCAAGGTCGCGATAAGCTCACGGCGATTAATCGATTCCATGCCATTCCTCATCGTAATACCGAACCAAGGATTGGTTATCTAAACGGTTGATATCGGTATTCAAAGGATGAATGTCTTGAGGAAGAACGAATAGGCTCGCTAAATTCTGCTGATTGATGAAACGCAACTGGCTATCGCTGGGAAGCCGATGGGTATCGAGTTCTATGCTGCCTAGACTCGCCAAGGCGAAGCCCCAGACTCCAAACGATGGAACACTTGCATGAAAAGGCCTTACGTCAAATCCTACTTCCTCGAGCGTGCGAATGATACACCAATAGGATTGAGGCGCAACCAAGGGTGACGTGCACTGAATGCTGACCGCAGACGCTCCATGCAGTCTGTTTTTGAGCTTTCTGAAAAAATGGGTTGTGTATAACTTGCCAATCGAGAAACTGCCTGGATCTGGAAAGTCGATAATCACTGCATCAAAAAGCTCACTGGAATGATTCACCCACACGAAAGCGTCTTGATTGACCACTTCGACTCGTGGATCCAAGAGTGATGAGTTGTTCAGAGCGACCAGCGGCGGAAAACCTCTGGAAAGATTGGTAATCGCCGGATCCAAATCAACCAGAACAACCCGTTCAATGCTCGGGTATCGGAGTATCTCTCGTGTAGCTAGCCCATCACCACCACCAAGCACAAGTACCTTTTTAGGTTGGTCTATACCGATCATTGCAGGATGAACAAGTGCTTCATGGTAGCGGTACTCGTCGGTTGAATTGAATTGGAGATGGCCGTTAAGAAAAAGCTGGAACCCTCCGCGTTTGCTGGTTAGGGCGATACGCTGATAGGGAGAGGAGACCGTATGAATGATTTTTCCGCCAAGGCTGCCTTCCTCTACAAATCGTGTCAATTTCTCCGACTGAAAGAACGCAACCGAAAGCAAAACCAGAACAACTGCTGAACGAATTCGCAAACTCAAAGCATGATGGGGTCTAAGCAAGGGATACAAAAGGAAAGTACTCCAAAGTCCAACGCATGCGTTGAGAATCCCAAAAACCAGAGATGTTCGCACTAACCCTAAATACGGGACGAAAATGACCGGAAAAAGGATGGAGGCGATAAGCGCCCCGACATAATCAAAGGTTAAAACTTTTGAGACCAAATCGCTAAAGTCCATATGCTCCTTGAGTATGCGCATCAACAAGGGGAGTTCGAGCCCTACGAACACTCCAACCGCAAAGACAATCCCCAGCAATAACGGTCGGAACCATTCCACATAAGGAAACGCCATGAAGAGAAGCGGTGCAGAAAAACCTCCCAAAAAAGCAAGCGCTATTTCTATCTCGACAAATGCTCTGGCAAGGCGATGCTCGATGTACCTTGAAAGCCATGCGCCTACTCCCATCGCAGACAGATAGGTTCCAATCACCAATGAAAATTGGGTGACCGAGTCCCCAAGCATGTAACTTGCAAGTGTACCGGCTAGCAATTCATAAATCAGACCGCAAATCGCGATCACAAGAACGTTTAGGTACAACAAGATCAAGGGTGCACGATTGAGCATCGAATCGTTAGCCCACGACAGATGCGGAAATAATCAGCGATATACCAATGACCACCGATGCCACTATAATCGCTAATGCCGTGTTATGTTCGTCTACTATTTCTTTTGTGATGGAAAACTTGGTCAGCGATTCCATCAGATAAATCGCCAAAAACAAAACAAGGATCCCCAGCGCCGAAAAGATCGCCGATGCGCTCAGGTGATAAAAGAGCATCCCCCAACCCGGTTCGCTAGAAACCGGTTGGAGTTGACCTATAGACCAAATTAACTTCGAGCTTTGCGAACAAAACAAATACATTATTTACCTCCACCCCAAAAACCACCGAAGGATCGCCCCGAGGTCGATCCTCCTCCAGGAAAAAAAGTACTTCGGCTATTACTGCTGCGACTGCTACTGCTGCTACCGCTGGATCTCGGATGCGAATCGACCGGTAGATGCCATCCGGTAAAGGAGGCTAGGCCGAACAGCAAGCAAACAACCGCACCTGTTACCAAATAGGTTTTGAAAATCGAATTCATATCGAATCTCCTAAAAGACTCTTTTTGATCTCCGAGACTCCATGCCCGTAGGGAGAGAAATCGCTCCCTTGCCAACGCTTGATTTCAAAAGACCATTGGTACAGCAAGACGCCCAGAGGAAACCCCGAGATAACAACAAATGCCATGGTCATCAACCTGCCGTCTGGAGGGTTACCCGGGTTCATTTGATTGCCGATTGCATAGATGGTC
>JBJTAQ010000621.1:0-7101 GCA_046090945.1 Pirellula sp. | reverse complement strand
GTGTGTTTAATCGATCTTGCGCGCGATGACTCGATGGAAATGGAGTTGGACCTCTCGCGCGCAGACTCGACGAAGCCCCTCGACCAAACAGTCGGGTTCATTGTGTTGCTGACCGTGCCGTATGACTTCCTCGAGCTTGGTCCCTGGCTCGACGGAAAAGGTGGATTGATTGATCGTCTGATTCCCAGCGTCCAGTTCCGGAACGATGAAATGGCAAGTAGCCCCGAAGGTCAACATGCGAGCCGCATAAGCATCATGGTAGGGCCTCAACCCCCGAAAGCTCGGTAGCAATCCATGATGCAAATTGATGATTCGCCCACCGGCAAATTTCCAGCATGTCTCCGGAGGAAGAACTCGCATGTACCTGGCAAGTACGACGTAATCGGCTCGATACTGATCGATCAAGTCCACCATTTTGAGATCATCCGCCGACCCGTCTGAGTTGCCGATGAATTCAAAAGGGACGTTGTACTCTCGGGCGAGCGTCTCGCACTTGCGACGGTTCCCAATAACCACGACCGGCTCGGCATTCAGATGTCTTGTGTGAATCGCATGCAAGATCGCGCGCGGAGTGTGCTCCAAGAGCGTTGTGCAGATGGCCAGCCGAGGTCGTTTGACATTGATTTCAGGACTCCAAACGCGAATCTCAAGCTTCTTTTGCTCGGCGATCGAGGCCATTTTTTGCACGAGCCCCGAGAACTCTTGGTGGTTGATATTCAGCCGACACATCATGGCAAACAAGGCTGCCTCGTCGTGATCGTACATCTGGATCTCGGCGATGTTCGCACCACGACTTGTCACGTCATGGATGATCGGATCGGCTAGCCCAACGTTATCAGGGCCAACCGCAGTGATGACAACTTCCATAGAGCTTTTTTGGAGGTTTCTTGAACTAGGTTAGAACGGGATTTCAGGGTTAAGCTCTTTGTTCAGCTATCTCATTAGAGCAATTTTTTAGAGCAAGCTATCGAGTAGTAGCCGGAAGGTTCGCAGTTCCTGACGCATCTCCAAGTCCGGTTCGGGGGTCATCTCAATACTCAAGGCTTGGCGATACCCCGCATTCTGCAACTGGGTGATCAGCTTGTTGTAATCGATCTCCCCTTGGCCCACGCGTACTTGCAAACGATCTTTCTTGGAGTCTCTCAGATGGACGTGGTACACGTACTTGAGCAACTTCTCGTAGTTCTTGTTTTTGTTGTTCGAGCACAGGTAATGTGATGGGTCCAACGTCAGACCGATTCCCGGGACATAGTCGCACAGGGTCCGAACCGTGTCTGGGTCGTCGCTCAAACACCCGACCTGGGCCTTCATGCCAATTCGCACGCCACGGTCATAGGCGATTGCGGCAAGTTTTTGCAGATGCTCGACCTCTTGATTAAAGGGGGTTCCGTGCTGCCCGCTGGGAATCGTCAACGTCACAACCTTGGTGGCTTTGGCCAAGTCGCAGATTTTTTCAAATCGCTCGTAGTACGTCGACCCTTGGGCGTCGATCTTGACGTTGAAACTACAGACATCGAAGCGGTGGGTATCGCGGACTAGCCGCAGCATTTCGTCGAACTCTTCGACGATTCGCTTGGGAGGGATTTGGTCGGTTTGGTCGTTGAGTTCGATTTCGACGGTGGAGAATTCGAGATCCCCCAAAACTTCGAGCGCATCGGAAAACGACAGTTCCGGAAAACAACCGGTGGAGGCGGCTACGTACACTCTAATCTGCTCCTACGAGAATCCTTGCTCCTGCCTGACCACCATCCTGTGGTGGGCTTCGGGGGCCAAAAAACCATTATCTACGGTTCGTCGAAACTGACAACCAGACCAAAAACGCCCCAAAATCTGGAACTTCGATAGAATAACGAGATACGCGAGAAGTTTTCGCGTTTTGAGTCAAAACCGGAGGGGATTGTGACCAACGGACTCGATTTCAACACTCCGATTCAATTTGTTCCCGGCGTCGGGACCCCCAAGGCGTCGATGTTCGAGCGTTTGGGGATCCGAAAAGCGATCGATTTGCTGTTTCATTTCCCAAGAAATTACCAAGAGGTCTCGGAATGCAAATCGATCCTCGAACTCGAGGAGGGGGTTCTGGCGACCGTCGTCGGCACCGTCATCGATATCGACGCTCGATTCGGCTTCGACGGACGATCGAGCGTCGGGGTTTTGGTGGCGGTCGAAGGAGGGGGATACGTTCGCTGCACTTGGTTCAATCAACCGTTTCGCCGTGAAGCCTACACTAGGGGCCAACGGGTCCTGGCTCGCGGGGTCGTCAAGAGCACGGGGGTCGCTTTCCAAATGCGCCATCCGGAGATCACCATCCTGGATGCCGATGAGCCTCCTCCGCCTCCAAGACCTCGAGCCGTGTATCCGCTGACCGAAGGACTCACGCAAAGGACGCTGGCCAACGCGATCGAAGCAGTCTTGCCGCTCGCTGATAGCATCGAAGAAGCCTTGCCGAATGAAATCCGATGCACTGCAGCCTCGCTGCTCCAACCCGGTTCAGATCCCCTTCTGCCGATCGCCGAAGCCTTGCGACAGATCCATCAGCCTGTTGACATGGGACAAGTCCAAGCAGCGCGATTGCGATTCATCTTTCAGGAGTTCTTCGTCTTGCAACTGGCTTTAGCCATGCACCGATACGCTTACCAGCACGAGCGTCCGGCACCGAGCATCGAAGCCAACGCGATGATTCATTCCAGGATACTCAAGCGATTCCCGTTCAAGCTGACCGAAGATCAGACCAAGGTGATCGAGGAAGTGCGGGCGGACATGAACAGAACGATTCCAATGAATCGACTACTGCAAGGTGATGTGGGAACGGGCAAGACCGCCGTCGCGCAGTACGTGATGCTCAGCGCCGTTGCCAACCAGTACCAAGCCGTGTTGATGGCTCCCACCGAACTGCTCGCTCGGCAGCATGCCAAGACACTTCAGGAGCAACTCGGGGGTAGTCGTGTCGAAATCGCGCTTCTGGTCAGTTCGATGCCCGGGGGTGATAAACGCGAGCTGCTACAACGGATCGCAATCGGCACGGTTGATATTGTTGTCGGCACCCAAGCGTTACTGAGCGAGCAAGTCGAATTCGCGAAGCTTGGAGTGGTCGTCATCGATGAGCAGCACCGCTTCGGAGTCCAGCAGCGAGCCGCACTTCGAACCACTCGTACCGCCCCTCACTATTTGGTCATGACCGCGACACCCATCCCTCGCACCCTCGCGCTGACTCTGTTTGGAGATCTGGATGTTTCGACCCTCAAGCAGCGGCCACCAGGTCAATCCGTTGTTCAAACCTATGTGCTAGCGCCGCCGCTGATGGATCGATGGTGGAGCTTTGTTCGCCAGCAGGTCCAATCCGGCAGGCAGGCTTATGTCGTCGCACCCCGAGTCGATAGCGACGAGGAGAAGGAGGTCCGAGGTGCGGTGCAATGGTGGGAGGAACTCAGTCGAGGACCGTTGCAAGGCCTGCAGATCGAACTCTTGCACGGCAGGATGGAGAGTCATCAAAAGCAGTCCGTTCTAGATCGATTTTCCCAAGGTGCGATCGACGTTTTGGTGGCAAGCACAGTGATCGAAGTCGGGATCGATGTTCCGAATGCATCGGTCATGACCATTGCCGATGCGGATCGGCTCGGATTGGCCCAGCTCCACCAGCTTCGAGGAAGGGTAGGGCGGGGCAAGTATCCGGGGTTTGTCGGGCTGATCCCAACCCAGACTAGTAACCCGCAAGACCCCATCGACAGCCAGCCTGTGGCTCCCTCGCAGAACGATCCGGACAAGATCCAGTGGCTCGAGCAGTTTGCCAAGATTCAGGATGGTTTCGAACTAGCCGAATTGGATCTCAAGCGTCGGGGGCCAGGAGAGATCATAGGAACTAAACAGACTGGTTTGCCCGAGTTCCGGATCGCGGATATTTCACGCGACGAACCGATCTTGGTCATCGCCAAAAATCTAGCCGGACAGGTCATCGCCTCGGATCCGGAGCTAAAGAATCCCGATCATGCCCGGTTGTTGCGACAAGTTGTCGCCAAGCATGGCAAGTTGATGCCTGTCGGAGATGTCGGTTAAACCCTTTGTGCTAGCGAATCCCGGGGATTGCTTCGAGGAACGCCTGAACTACAGTAGAAACGAAGTCGTTTCGCCGAATTTTCCTGACAATCGCTCGCTTTGTCCCTTGCGGGAACCCAGGCACCTGGACGCGTATCTAAGACGTATCGATTTTCAATCTGAGTACCCCAACCAAGACCAACCCCATGAACCGAAAAAAACTCGCGGACCGCAAAATCGCTACATCCACACGCCGACTGTCCCTAGAAAAACTGCAGGTCCGGGAACTTATGGCGGGCGATGTCACCGCAGCGGTAACGAATGGATTTTTGGTCGTGCGAGGAGACGACGGTGCCAACGAGCTTACGATCGAGCGGATCAGTGGCGATCGGGTTCGAGTCACTGGGGCTACAGGTACGACGATCAATGGTTTGACGCAACCGGCGATCTTGCGAGTCCGAAAAGGCTATGACATTGCTACCGGTGGTGGTGATGACAAGCTGACGGTGATCGGACTGAATGCTGTTGGCCGATACGAGATCAAGATGGATTTGGGGGCGGGCAACGACATTCTGGTGGCCAGCAATTTGTTGGCTCAACGTATCCACGCAGGGGGTGGAGACGGGAACGACTCGATCACGGTACGCAACAGCCGCTCGAGACGCGGATCCGGGGTCGGTGGTGGCAAGGGCGATGACACGATGACCCTGGAAAACCTGCGATTCGGAAACGGCAGTTGCATCGATGGTGGAACAGGCAAAAACACCGTCCAAGAAACCAATAATCGCTACGGTATACGGTTCACGAAAATCAACACCGATCCAAATGCGCCAAGCGACTCTGTGAACGCAGCTCCGGTAGCCAACAATGACTCTGCCAGCTTGCCAGTGGGTTCGAACACCCAAATCAACGTTCTAAGCAATGACACCGATAGTACGGGTACGATTGATCCCAAAACTGTAACGATCGTGACTCAGCCGACGGCTGGTACAGCGACTGTGAATGAAACCACCGGCGTTGTTACCTACACGCACAACGGTGGGGCGGCTCGCACGGACTCGTTTACTTACACGGTCAAAGACGATAAGGGTCTGGTCTCAAATGTGGCAACCGTATCGCTCTCGATTACGACGACAACGGCCCCGACCGCGATTGCCGACAGCTTATCGGTAATCAAAGGGGCTTCGACCAGCGTGAACTTGGCCAACAACGATACTGCGGGCACCGCAGCGATCAATCGCGATTCGATCGTTATCGTCACACAACCGGCCAACGGCTCTGTGACTGTCGGCACCAACGGCAATGTGACTTATCAACACAACAATTCCAATACCACCACCGACAGCTTTGAATACACGATCAAGGACATCAACGGGTTGGTCTCGACCAGGGCGACCGTCTCGGTAACTGTTGTTGCGGCCGCAACTCCACCGACGGCTGTTGCTAACACTTTGTCTGTGGCCAAGGGTGGTACGGCGTCGGTGAATGTTGCGAATAACGACACGAATGGCACGGCGGCGATCAATCGCAACTCGGTGGTCATCACCACCCAACCAACGAATGGATCGGTAACCGTTGGCACGGACGGCAACGTTTCCTACCAGCATAACAATACGAATACCACAAACGATAGTTTTGCCTACACCATCAAGGACATCAACGGTTTAGTTTCGACGCCTGCAACGGTGACAGTCACGGTCACGCCAACGTCAACCCCGCCGACGGCAGTTTCGGACAACCTATCGGTGATCCGTGGCGGATCGACCACAGGCAACTTGGTCAACAACGACACCAATGGTACATCGACGATCAATCGCAACTCGATCGTCATCAGCACCCAGCCAACCAATGGATCAGTCACGGTTGGGACAGATGGAAACGTCACTTACCTGCACAACAACTCGAACACCACCACTGACAGTTTTGCGTATACGATCCGTGACATCAACGGACTGGTTTCCGCGCCAGCGACTGTCAACATCAGCATCACGCCGGTCAACAACCAGGCTCCCGTGGCAACCAGCGACACTGCAACGGTTGCGGAGGGTGCAAGCACGACAATTGCGATACTTGCCAATGACACGACTCCTACCGGTAGTCTGGATCCGGCATCGATCGAATTCACCGAACTACCAACCAAAGGCACCCTCGTTAAAAACGCAGATGGCACAGTCGTCTACACTCACAGCGGTGGCGAATCGACCAGCGACACGTTCAAGTATACGGTCAAGGGGACCAATGGTGTCGTATCCAACGTTGCGACCGTATCGATTACCATCACACCGACCAACGATGCACCTGTGGCCAACAACGACACGGCCACAGTCGTCGAGGGCGAATCGGTTGGTATCCAGGTCTTGAGCAACGACTCGGACATCGAAGGCAACATCGATCCGACATCAGTCCTCGTCGTGACAGCACCAACGAATGGAACCGTAGGTGTCAATCCAAACACCGGAGTCATCACCTATATTCCCAACAATGGAACCGCCACTACCGATTCGTTCACTTACACTTTTAAAGACACTCAAGGCACCGTCTCCAATGTTGCCACGGTCACGGTGACCATACGGCGGAAACCTGTCGCGAATAACGATGCGATTTCCGTTGAACGAAACGGTCAGGCTACGGCCAATCTCATCTCGAACGATTTGGCTCCAAGCGGCACCTTGAGCCCAGCAAGCATCGTCATTACGACACAACCGACCAACGGTACAGTGACCGTTCTCGGGGATGGCCAAGTCCGGTATCAGCACAACGGAACGGCGTCGCTGAGCGATTCTTTTGCGTATACGGTTGCGGATTCGAACAACCTAGTCTCTCTGCCTGCGACGGTCAACGTAACGATTACCGCTCCTAACGAACCACCGACGACTCAAAGCGATACAGCATCGGTCAATGAGGGGGAATCGGTCGATATCAACATCCTCGCCAATGACGGAATTCCGTTTGGTGGATTGGACCCCACCAGTGTTACCGTCGTCACGTTACCAACCCGCGGTACCGCTAACGTTCTCAACAGTGGAGCAATTCGGTACACCCATAGCGGTGGGGAGAACACAAGCGACT
>JBJTAQ010000620.1:0-4887 GCA_046090945.1 Pirellula sp. | reverse complement strand
ACCGATCGGCGCTGCAAGTTAGTTAGGTAGGGGAGGATCTCTTTGGGAGCTTTCAAGCTTGGGCCACTGGCCATCTCGACATGTACGCCGAGTTCTTGCGGAATGCACACAGCAAAGGTCGTTTTCCCCAGTCCTGGAGGGCCGTCCAAAAGGATGTGGCCTAAGGGATCGTCCCGCTTGTTCGCGGCGTCAATCGCGATTTTCAATACCTCCATCACGTCGCGCTGGCCGATCATTTCGTCGATCCGCTTGGGTCTCAGGACCGCATCGTTTTCGGCGCGGCTAGATCCGAGTCCCAGTGTTTTTTCCTGTGCAGCACCGACGCTTGGGTCCGAGTCGCGGCCAAGTTCGCCCGGATCAGTATCCTGGGAATCCGAAAGCTCTTCCCGATCCTCGTCCTGGTCACCCGGCCCAATCTTTCGTTCTCGTACCATTCCCAAGCCCTCTTGTCCCCTAGCCATTTTGCTTTTGTCGCCATCCCTAGCCGCTTCGCCACTTAATCCTCTGCGATGGGGCTCGATTCGTTATGGTAGTAAACACCCCGCAAGTCAAGCCAGGGAGGGCCACGGAAGAGGAGAAGCTTGCGTCCAAGCGGCTAACGGCTCCCCCCGCTTCCAGGCGACCTTGGAGTAAAAAGCAGTCTTCTAGGTCTGAAACCATCGATGGATTAGAGAAAAAACTGGGATTTGCGGAACTAATGGTGGGTAATAGCGTCTTTTTTCTAATGCTTTTTGCTATTATTGACCGTATACAGCTAGTTAGTCTGGCCATGTTGCTCGGCCAACGGACGATTCCCACACCAGAGAACATTGGAACCGAACCATGTCAAAACAAAAAACGACTTCCAAGTCTTTTCGTCTAGGGCTTGAGTTGCTCGAAGGCAGGAGACTCTGCGCGGTCGACTTGGCTCTCATCGCCGAAGCCCCTGTCGTGGGGACCGGTTATTTTGCTTCGAGCCATCGTTTTCACAATACGAGCAAACCCGCAGACGTCGACGGAGACGGGTCGGTCAGTCCCATCGATGCTCTGAGGCTGATCGATACCCTGAATCGTCGGGGCTCGATGAACCTTGCGGCATTCCAAGCCAACCGAAATGCCTCGGGTGCTGAGGGTGAATCCGATTCGATCGGGAATGTCGACACCAACAACGATGGATCCCTGAGCCCCATCGACGTTTTGGTAGTGATCGACTCGCTCAACGCGACAACTGGATCCGATGACGCTCCCGTGCCGATGCTTCTCGGTTCCTTTGATTACGATTCAGTCATAGATCCTCAACTCGAGTTGGAAAAACTTGATTCGGTATGCAACACAATGTTGTTGTCAGAGAATTCGGTAGATACTCCCTATGAGATTTCCGATTCAACGGACACCGAGGTCAAGCCGCGTTTGAGCGATTGCGAACTACCTATCATTGAGGAAGAGTTCGACAGTATCTTCGAGGACCCGAACTTCGACATCGGATGGGTCAAGCGGACGAATGTCAACGAAGAAATGCCCTTGATGTTTTTTGATGATGAATTGATTTTCAATGAAAACCTGCCATCGGATGCGATTGATTTCTTGCCCGTTTACTCGACGTTCAGTCCAGTTGCTGGTTCTGGAGTTGAGATGGGGACAGGGGTTGCTCTGTTCTCGCAGCACGGACTATTTGCGAAAGTAGTCCGGCAGAACGCTCAAGAGAACACATCGGTTGAGGCCTCCCCTGTGATGTACTTCTCAAGCAACTTCCTCCGAGGGATTCGCTAATTATTAAACTGTTGGTAAATCAAACGAAAACACATTAAAATAAACCGCTGAGCGATCGAGCTCAGCGGGTTTTTTGTTTGCCTGCCGACTACAACACCTGTCCTATAGTGGAGCTGCAAGTCATGCGTCGATTTTTTCCCAATCGGTCTTTGGTGCTCACTCTCGTGGCGCTCGCTACTCCGGGGCTTGCCCTTGGCCAAGACATCAAAGAGTCGTTTATCGCTTCGGGGATGACCCAGAAAATGGGTGGGTATCGCCCCCTCCGGGCGGTCATGAGCGACGAATCCAAAGGGATCGAAAAGAGTCCCGAGGGCCTAGAGGCGGCGAAATACGGCCGGATTGAAATCGACGGGAAGACTTGGGCGTTTATCCTCAACGAACCAGAGCAAGGCGATGCATCGCTCTTCATCGACGCGAATAACGACGGCGACCTGACGAATGACCCCGAAGTCTCTTGGTCGGCCCGCAAGCAAGGCGAGTTTACAATGTACAGCGGGAACGCCAAGGTCGAGCTGAGTAAAGACCAAGTCGGCGGGATCGGGTTGTATCGTTTTGATCCTAAAGATCCTTCGAGAGCACCCCTGAAGGATACCCTCATGTTCTACATCGATTTTGGTACCGAGTACCAACTGCAGATCGACGGCAAGGAATTCAAGACGTTTTCGGCTGGCCCGTTGGCCCCCAACGGAGCGTTGCCCTTGGATCGAAATGCTGACGGACGAATCAGCCGCAACTATGAGATGGTTCGTCTTGGCGAACCCTTCAACTTCACCGGCAAGACCTACGTTCTCAACGCTGTGGATGGCAAGCTGACGCTTGGCAAGTCCGACAAGGAACTGCCTGAATTACCCCTTCCACCAGACCTGCGACTTGGCAAGCCGGCTTTGGAATTCACAGCCACCATGATGGATGGCAAGGAAGTTCATTTCCCGAAGGACTACAAGGGCAAGCTGGTGATGCTCGACTTCTGGGCGACTTGGTGCGGTCCTTGCATCCGCGAAATCCCCAACATGAAGAAAGCCTACGAAGCCCACCACGAAAGCGGTTTCGAGATCTTGGGGATCAGTTTTGATCAAGAAAACATGGAGGAAAAGGTAAAAGACTTCCTCCAGCAGCGCGAGATGCCTTGGGCTCAAATCTACGAGGGCAAGTTCTGGGACACCACGCTCGGTAAGATGCATGATGTCAGCGGTATCCCGTTTGTCTTACTCGTCGATGGCGACACAGGAAAGATTCTGGGGACTGCCGAGGAACTCCGAGGCGAAGGGCTCAGCGACTTTATCGCCGAGCAACTTGAAAAGAAAAAGGCCGGCGGTCAGTAGAGCGACGCTTTGAGCTCGACGCGTTCTGTTAGTCGTGCTCTTTTAGTCCTGCTCTGTTAGTCGTGTTCAACAGGTGCGTGCAAGGCTTGGCGGGGACCGATTAGGTTCCATGCCAAGCCGACTCGGGCCATGAGGTTGATGAACCACCAAGACGGATCTAGTTCAAACCAGCGATGTCCATGCTGTGCGCTTCGTTGGTCTGCATGATGGTTGTTGTGCCAGCCTTCTCCAAAGGTAAAGAAGGCGACCCACCAGGAGTTTGTACTTCTGTCTCGGGTCTCGTAGTTGCGATATCCCCACGTGTGACATACCGAATTGACGGCCCAAGTCACGTGCAGGGTGAAGATCGTTCTGGCAATGACTCCCCAAGTGAACCAGGATGCCGCCAAGAGCAGTGCATCGGAGTTGCGGCCAGTCGTTGCCAGTCCAAAAAGATATCCAACAAGGACGATGGCTGCAGCGTGGGCGAGGTAGATCCAGAACCAAACGAGTTTGCGCTCGAGGCGAAAGTAAAAAGGATCTCTGAGCAAATCTCGAGCGTAGCGTTCAAAGTGTACGACTCCGTCGTGTCTTCGGTCGACGAATAGCAGCCAGCCTACGTGCCCCCATAGAAAGTCCACCCAGGGGGAGTGTGGGTCAGGTTGATGATCGCTATGTTGGTGATGCATTCGATGCACCGCAACCCAGCGTGCAGGGGAATCTTGGAGCGTGCAAATACCGCATAGGGCGATAAAGTGCTCGAGCCACTTCGGGCATTCAAAGCCTCTATGGGTCAGCAGTCGGTGATAGCCGATCGACACTCCTAATCCATCGAAAAGAATATGCGTGGCAATGGCGACCACGAGCCCGCTCCATGAGAACAAGCTTGGGAAAAACGCAAGAATTCCAAGCAGATGCACTGCTAGCAGAGATAATGCATAGGGCCAATAGACCGTTAGAGGTTGTGTCTCTACAGGGTGCTCGAGCCGTTTACTTACATCCAACATCACAAAACATCCTTGTTTGTGTAGAACTTGCTAACTTGAGGCCTATTTTCCGTCGGAAGCCCCTGTGTCGAGAACTGCCATGAAGGCTTTTTGAGGGATGTCGACCGAACCGATCGACTTCATCCGCTTCTTGCCCTCTTTCTGCTTGGCCCACAACTTACGTTTTCGGGTAATATCACCACCGTAGCATTTGGCCGTGACGTTCTTGCGAAGAGCCGGCACCGTTTCACGAGCGATAACTCGGGAACCGATGGCAGCTTGTACAGCCACTTCGAACATGTGGCGATCGATTTCCTCTTTGAGCTTCTTGACCACCGCGCGACCGCGTCGATCCGCATCGCGTCGATCGCAAATGATACTCAGTGCGTCGACGCGTTTGCCGTTGACCAAGATATCCATACGAACAAGGTCGGCTGGTTCGTAGCCGATGATTTCGTAATCCATTGTCCCGTAACCGCGGGTCGCACTCTTGAGCTTGTCGTGCAGGTCGTAGATGACTTCCGCAAGCGGGAGATCATAACTGATCATCGCGCGGGTCCCTGAGAGGTATTCGTTACCCCTGAGGATTCCCCGTCGATCCTGACAGAGTTTCATCACGACGCCGATGTACTCCGAAGGCAGCACGAAATTGACGCGCACAATCGGTTGTCGGAACTCATCGATCTCGCCGGAGTCTGGGACTTCTTGTGGGCGATGGATCTCTAATTTCTCACCACCTCGTTTGATGATTTCGTAGGTCACATTCGGAGCGGTTTGAACCAGATCGATGTCGCATTCGTTTTCCAGTCGCTGCTGGATGATCTCCATGTGCAAGAGACCTAAAAAACCGC
>JBJTAQ010000619.1:0-3974 GCA_046090945.1 Pirellula sp. | reverse complement strand
GAATGTGGGAAAAGTTTATGGGCAACGGACTTGTCAAAACCACCGAAAATTTCGGGTCTCAAGCCGATTGGCCAAGTCATCCGGAATTGCTTGACTGGCTAGCCGTCGAGTGGATGGAGCCAACGGTCCTCGAGCAATCGGCAGGAAAACCCATTCATCCATGGGATATCAAGGCGCTTCAGAAGCTCATCGTTATGAGCCAAGCGTATCAGCAAAGTGCAAGCCTTGTCGGCAAGGAAAAGCTTCTTGAAGCGGACCCCGAGAACCGCTTGCTAGGTCGCGGACCAAGATTCCGACTCTCGGGCGAACTGCTCCGAGACCAAGCCCTCCAGGCAAGTGGGTTGCTCGCTCAAAAGATCGGAGGACCGAGCGTTAAGCCCTATATGCCTGACGGAGTTTGGGATGAGACAAGTGTCTACGGGGATTTGCGAAACTACAAGCATGACACCGACGAGCGGCTCTATCGCCGAAGTCTTTACACCGTCTGGAAGAGAACCGCTGCACCACCGACGATGCTGCTGTTCGACGCTCCGAACCGTGAGATCTGCATCGTGAAACGTTCACGAACCAACACCCCACTCCAAGCCTTATCGCTCCTCAACGAGGTCACTTATGTGGAAGCTGCTAGAAAACTTGGCGAGCGAATGATGCTCAACTCTGGTGCGAGCATCACGGATAAACTGCGATTTGGTTTCCGATTGGTTACCGGTAGAAATCCAAGTGATCAAGAGATCGCTGTGCTCGAAGAGAGCTGGCACGAAGATCGAACTTATTATGCTCAAAACCAAGAGCAAGCCAAGCGGTTGGTGGCAATTGGTGAGTCGAAATCGAATGCCGATTCTTCGGCCGATCTTGCAGCCTTTACCCTCGCCGGAAACGTTCTGCTAAACCTCGATGAAGTTATCACCCGCGAATAGCAAATCCATGCATATGAACCGACAAGCATTCCTCAAGAGTTCTGCAGGGAGTCTTTGGCTCTCAGCTTTGATGTCCTTGAGTCGAAGCCAAGCCAGTCAGGAGGGAAGCACCCAAGCGAATCTAGGCAGTGGCATTCATCACCAAGCCAAAGCTAAACGGATCATCTATCTGTTCCAGTCCGGTGCTCCATCCCAGATGGATCTTTTCGACCCCAAGCCCTCGCTGGAGAATCGAAGGGGCGAAGATTTACCAGAGTCGATCCGTCAAGGCCAACGCCTAACGACGATGACCTCAGGCCAGAGCAAATTTCCTGTTGCCCCTTCGATGTTTAAATTCTCACAGCATGGCAAGTGCGGTATGTGGTTCAGTGAACTCATGCCTCATATGTCGAGCTTGGCCGATGACTGGTGCCAAATCCGATCGATGCATACTGAAGCCATCAATCACGATCCGGCGATCACCTTTTGCCAGACCGGTTCGCAGCTAGCCGGCAGACCCAGTATTGGATCCTGGATTAGTTACGGATTGGGGAGCCAGAACAAGGATCTCCCTGCCTACGTAGTGCTGACTTCGTTTGGGACCGGAAGGCCGGACGATCAACCCCTTTACGATCGACTCTGGGGGGCTGGCTTTCTTCCGTCGCAGCACCAAGGGGTCAAGTTTCGGAACAAGGGAGATGCCGTGCTGTATCTTTCTAACCCAGCAGGCATGGATCCGCAGCGGCGTCGAAGGACCCTCGACCGACTCGAAAAACTCAACCGTCAGCACTACGACCAATTGGGTGATCCGGAGATTCAAACTCGGATCAGCCAATACGAAATGGCCTTCCGGATGCAAAGCAGCGTTCCTGATTTGCTGAACATCTCCGACGAACCCGCGCATGTGATCGAGAGATATGGACCGGATGTGAAGCGTCCTGGTTCGTATGCCGCCAATCGCGTGCTTGCTCGACGACTCGCACAGAGGGATGTGCGTTTCATCCAACTGTTTCACATGGGATGGGACCATCATGGCGGATTGCCCAACGCGATCAAACTGCAGTGCCGGGATACCGATCAACCGACCAAAGCCTTGATCGAGGACCTCAAACAACTGGGACTTTTCGAGGATACCCTGATTGTATGGGGAGGTGAGTTCGGTCGAACGGTCTATTCGCAGGGTGCTTTGTCGGCTGATAACTACGGCCGCGACCATCATCCTCGGTGCTTTACGACACTCGTTACTGGGGCTGGAGTTCGCAAGGGTCATGTGATCGGTCAGACCGACGATTACTGCTACAATATTACTGAGGAGCCGGTGCATGTGCACGATCTAAATGCAACCATCATGCATCTGCTTGGGATCGATCACACCCGATTGACTTACCGATTCCAAGGTCGCGACTACCGACTGACCGACATCCACGGAAATCTTGTCCGATCGATGCTGGCTTAGCTCCCGAGTCAGTACCATTCAACCTGAAACCACATGCGGAGCGAGAACCATGAAACTTGGACAAGGCACTTTGGTGATCACCAATGGACAGATCATCGATGGGACCGGAGCCGCTGCGATACCCTCAGGAGCATTGGTCGTTACCGACGGCAAGATTGCTTACGTGGGCCCTGCAGCCCTGATGCCACCGGTAGCACCTGAGACTCCAAGGATCGATGCCAAGGGTGGTTCGATTCTACCAGGATTGGTCGAAGCTCACTTTCATGCCACCTACTTCAACATCGCCGCCCTGGAGGACTTGGATATCAAGTACCCAGTCGAGTATGTGTCGCTGCTGACGAGCGTCAATGCCAGGCTTGCACTCGAATGCGGTTACACCGCAGCGCGTTCGGGTGGATGTTTATTCAATATCGACGTGTGGCTAAAAAAGGCCATCGAAGAGGATCTGATACCAGGCCCAAGGCTAGCTGCCAGCGGTCGCGAGATTTGTTCGGCCGGCGGGCTTATGGATTGGAATCCCGAGTTTCGCAAGATCGGCATGGAAGGCCTGGTATTCATCATCAATGGTGTCGAGGATGCTCGCAAGGCTGTACGGGCGTTGGTCAAAGATGGAATCGAATGGGTCAAGACCTACCCGACCGGCGATGCGGCCTCGCCGGATGCCAACGACCATCACACCCTGTGCATGACCTTCGAAGAGATGCATGCCGTTGTCGCCACAGCGCATAATCACAAGCTCAAAGTCACCGGCCATTGCCGAGCCACCGAGGGTATTAAAAACGCTTTGAGGGCCGGATACGACTGCATTGAGCATGGTACGTTTATGGACAACGAAGCACTGGATTTAATGCTCGAGCGCGATGTTCCATGCGTACCGGCGCTGTATTTCGAGAAAGCCAGTGTCGAGCTCGGACCCCAGTTCGGATTGCCCCAAAGCGTGATCGACGGCCATCAAGAGACACTCGATGGCGGAATCGAAAGCGCCCTGAAAATCCTCCGCGCAGGCGGACGGCTCGGAATGGGAGGTGATTATGGTTTTGGCTGGAACCCCCACGGAGACTATGCCAGAGAATTGACCTTCTTCGTCCGCGAGGTCGGCTTTACTCCCACAGAGGTCATCAAGTGCGCGACGAAAACCGGATCCGAGATCATGGGCCGAGATAAAGAGTTCGGTACCCTGGAAGTTGGCAAACTGGCCGATGTTCTTATCGTCGATGGTGATGTTATCCAGAAGATCGAATTGCTCGAGGATCGGTCCAAGTTCATCGCGGTATTGCAAGCAGGTGTCATCAAGGCCGGTCAACTGGCCAAGCCGTTTCCGACGATCATCAAGCAAGAAAAGTAAAACAGCAGTATGTTCGACGAGCGATGGGTTGAGGTACAGGCAGCCTCTAGGAGACTTCGAGTTGGCGTTCGAAAAGGAGCCGAGCACAGTCCGGTACTGGTTCTGCTCCATGGCGTGACCCGAATGTGGCGCGATTGGGAACCGATGATTCCGTTCTTGAGTCACGATTGGACAATTTATGGGGTCGATCATCGAGGACATGGTCAGTCGGATCGAGCCGATCGATACTTGGTCAGCGACTACGCTGACGATATCATCGATCTGCTCAATCAGGGTG
>JBJTAQ010000618.1:0-18410 GCA_046090945.1 Pirellula sp. | reverse complement strand
GCAAAGTGTCCGAAGGGATCCGAATCGAGAGTTGGTTCGGTAAATGTTTCGCCGAGTCCGAGATCGACCAAAACGACTTCGGAGGCTTTGAGACCTGGGAAGTGCATGTGTACCAGGCGGATAATGCTGCGTCGTTCGGATCGTGTAAGGCTGGGTTTGCTTTTGGGACGGATAGCGACGGTGGCGGCTCTCTTTTTATCGATCGCAAAACCATCGGTTTTTTCGTCATAGGTCACTACGGCTTGTCGCACGAAAGGAAACTCCTTGAGCGTGCTTTCGATTTGCCGAATGCGTTCTTTGCGTTCGCGTTGTTCGGCCGCGGTTCGAGGTTCCAAAAGCCGGAGTGGATCATTGGACGTATCGTTCTGCGGTTGGCTATGGATCGGTAAGCATTTTGCTTGAGCTAGCGCTTTGAGATAGGAATCTTTCGATGCGGTTGGGATACGCACACGATTGCCAACACGCTCGTAGTGACCGAGTCCCGAGGAGCTCAACGCGAGTTCGAACTGGTCGAGTTGCTGCGGTGTGAAGTCTTGGCCATCGAACAGATACTCCATCCGGTTTGAGAGGAAGTTCGCATTTTGGACCAGCAGACCGACGCCGACACTTAGCAATAGAGTGCACAGGATCAGCGCTGTGCGGGTCTGGATATTGCTGCGAATAAACAGGATTCGCAGGGATTCGATGGTTTGCATAAGGCTTTTCATACGACGGAAGGTTTAGCAAATTCTGAGGGGATAGACCAAGCCCACCTGCGAGACAATCCTGCGATTGGTGGATTCCAAGGGTGCAGGATTTGGGAACCTGAGGTAAATTAGAGAATCTGCGATTGGCAAAACGATTGCTTTAAAACCCCTAGTGAAATACCGCTTGAACTGCGTATGTCGACCGAAGCCACCAAAACCGAGGTTGGAAGCTACTTCATCTCGAATTACCCACCTTACTCGCAGTGGACTCCGGAAGCCATTCCACAGGTTCTCGATGCATTGGGGACACTTCCGGCATCGAACTCTGGAAACGGCCAAAGTCAGGATCCGCCTCCGCTGGGTCTGTATCTTCATATCCCCTTCTGCCGCAAGCGGTGCAAGTTCTGTTACTTCAAGGTCTTCACGAATGTGAATGCCGATGCGATCGAGCGTTACGTATCGGCGCTATCTCACGAAATCAGCCTGGTTGCCCAGCAGCCGATCATGCAAGACCGGCAATTTCGGTTCGTCTACTTTGGCGGTGGGACTCCGAGTTTTCTGTCGGTCAAACAACTGCATTCCTTGCTGGAACGACTCCATCGCTATGTTACTTGGAATGGTGCCGAGGAAGTGACCTTCGAGTGCGAGCCAGGGACGCTCAGCGAGCCCAAAGTACAGGCTCTTAAGGAACTCGGCGTGACTCGTCTGAGTCTTGGTGTCGAGAATTTTTCCGACGCGATCCTTGAGGAAAACGGACGAGCCCATCTATCGAAAGAAGTCTATCGAGCTTGGGATTGGATCGCGAATGCGGAATTTGCGAATGTTAACATAGACCTTATCGCAGGGATGGTTGGCGAGACATGGGATAATTGGCGAGAGAACATTCGCAAGACGCTGGAGTTGTCTCCCGAGAGTGTCACGATTTATCAGATGGAATTGCCCTTCAATACCGTTTACTCCAAAGGTATTCTTGAATCGCAGTCCGAGTCTGCTGTCGCCTCTTGGCCTACCAAACGCGATTGGGTTCGATACGCTTTTGATGTTTTCCAGGAAAATGGATATACCATCAGCAGTGCTTACACGGTCATCAAGGACCCGTCGAAGGTCAGTTTTTCTTATCGAGATAATCTTTGGCGGGGATCCGATTTGCTGGCCACGGGTATCGCAAGCTTTGGCCACGCCGGTGGGGTTCACTATCAAAACGTTCCGGAATGGGATCGCTACCTTGGCATGATCCTCGACGAGAATCGACTCCCGATTGGTCGGGGCTACCGACCGACGCCCCATCAGCGACTGATCCGGGAGATGATATTGCAACTGAAAAAAGGCTACCTACAAATCGATTACTTCCGAAACAAGTTTCAGGTTGATATCCTCGGGCTGTGGGAATCGCAATGGAATGCTTATGCATCCGAGGGGTATGTCGTCCTACCGGCTGATTCGAAGTCTGCCGACGCGATGATTCGTTTGACCACTGCTGGGTTGCTGTGTGTCGATGCGCTTTTGCCAGCGTTTTTTGAGCCTCAGTTTCAAAATATCCGGTACACCTGATGCCCTCGAGTCTCCTGAGTGTCTACGATCGCCGGTTGCTATGTGTGCTTGCCGCTGGTTTGGCCGGGGCGTTGAGTGTCGCGGCTTGGTTGACACCCGACCCGAGCGGGCATGGGACTCACCGACAGCTCGGACTTCCTCCCTGTAGCTCGATCACTTTGCTAGGGCTGCGTTGCCCCGCGTGTGGGATGACCACTTCTTGGGCTCTGATGATTGAAGGACGAGTTGCCGAGGCCATCGAGGCAAACGTCGGTGGATCGCTTCTTTTTGTCGTGGCGTTTGTATCCTTGCCTTGGCTTGCGTGGATCCTGTGGTCTGGGAGCTCCCAATCGAGAGATCAATGGAGCATTTTCGCACTGAGCGGTTCGCTGTGCTCAATACTCATCGCCTTTTGCATGTGGGCTTGGGCTCTACTAGGTAGCAAGCTCTGATCAAGCCGCGAAACCTTTGAAGCGACTTGGGACATTGAGCCCAAAGAGTCCGAAGATTTCCTTGCGGTTTAGACCAAGATTCGTCGGTGAGCCGGCTTCTGCAAAGAGTGTTCGAAGCAATTCTCTTTTCTCTGAAAGCACCGAGTCGATTCTCTGTTCGATGGTTTCAACAGCCATCATTCGAGTAACCGTAACTGCTTTTTTTACCCCTAGCCGATGTGCACGGTTGATCGCTTGGTCTTCGACAGCCGGATTCCACCAACGGTCGAAGAGGAAGACATAGTGGCAGAATTGCAAGTTCAGGCCGACGGCTCCGGCCCCGTAGCTCATCAAGATCATCCCGCAGGAGGGATCGTTGCGGAACCGATCGATCACTCCATCCCGGCGACTCGATGGTATTCTGCCGTGATATTCGACCGGATTGAATCGAGCAAGCTTTTCGGAGATGACGTCCAAGGTGGAGACCCACTGGCTGAAGACAATTGCTTTTTGACCACTGGCAACGATCTCTTCCATGTCGGCCTCCAATCGCTCGAGCTTGCTGCTTGCACCAGTGACTGGATCGAAGTTGCAGATTTGTTTGAGACGCAAGACCAATTCGAAAACATGCTGGACGGTCACGGATTCGCCAAGGTCTGCCAGGTGTACAACCCCTTCCTCTTCGGCAGTCTTGTAGCTGGCCCTTTGCTCAGGAGTCAAATCCAAATCTGCGCTTCGATAAAGACGCGGTGGCATATCTTTGAGCACCTTGTCTTTCGTTCGCCGCAGGATGTGATCCCGTGTCGCCTGACCCAAGGACTTCAAATGCATGTCGTCTCGGAGATGTCCTGGTGAAAGGAATTCAAAGATACTGACGAGATCCTCGACGGAGTTCTCGATAGGTGTGCCGGTCAAAGCCCAGGACCGACTCCTGGGGATCGACCGCACAACCTCGCTTGTAGTGCTATTTCGATTTTTGATCCGCTGGGCTTCATCCAGTAACACGAGATCAAAAAAGAGAGATCCATCATCGATAATAGCAGAGTCTTTGAGCATCAACTCGTAGTTGGCGATCTTCACAGGTGCTTGAGGGTTCGACCATACCCAAGCCCGCTTGTTCGAATCACCCTGAATTACCGCGATTGGGATCTCTGGAGCCCATTGCCGAAACTCTCGCATCCAATTGGTAACCAGTGGTTTTGGACAGACCAGAAGCGCATTTCGGATTTCGCCAGATAGCAGCAGCATGCGTATCGCCGTGATCGCTTGCATGGTTTTTCCAAGCCCCATCTCGTCGGCGAGAATTGCGGATGATCGGGCATAGAGAAAAGCAATACCATCCATTTGGTATGGAAAGGGCTGAAAAGGAAAAGTCAGCTTGGCGTTCTGAACAATCGACTCTAGCGGAGGTTGCAAAACGTAATAGAGTCGATCCTCGAGACGAATCAGATTCCGCGGTGGAGTTAATCTAGTCCTCTTGCCTGAAGGGTTTTCCGGAATTCCTTCAGGGTCTTGAGTCTCGACTTCGGCTGGATTTTCGGGATTGGCATTTTTGGTTTCGGGTGCCGTGGGCCATTGGACAGCCCAATGCGGAGACTCTGGAAACGAGAAGCCGATAGTCTTCGGAAGAGGATGAGCAAGCTGGATGGCTAGAACCTTGGGATTCGGATAACTGACTAAGCCCGAGAGATCGTTCGGCGTTTGATGCATATCTGGAAGCGATCCTGCATTCAGAGCCGATTCCCAAACGCCCTGATCACAAGCGGAGTCGAGCAACCAGTCATGGTCACCGTCGTAATACTCCGATACCACCTCGACTTGAACCGAAGGCTTAGGATCGTTCATGCTCAAGCGACCTTCGTACGCGGGTGAGCCTCGGCCAGTGCCTCGCTGATCCTTTCAAAAGGCTCCTGCAAATCCAAATCGATCGTATGGGTTTGAATCATCCATTCGATAATTTCCAAATCGCTGCGGTAGTCCTCCAAGCACCAGAACTCATAGCGACCCGAGCTTCGCAGTGCGTACTCCGATGGGTCGCGACGGTAGTCGGGATGCTTGAATCCATGATCGATGGAGGCTTGCGACTCCTGCGAGATGTTCGAATCCATAGATGCTTTGGAGAGCCAAAGGATTGGAAGATCAATCCAGTGGCGAACGCACAGCAGTGCGGGTGCGTCGACCAAAACCACCTGCGGTTGGATCTTAGCCCGCGAAAGCAAGGCCCGAGCGATCTGTTCACCACACACGAATTCCTGGAGTGTTGGACCGAAGAGAATCAACTGCGCTCGGGTCGGTTGGACCGGAACCGTGCAGTGAAATTCCAACGGGCGAGCGATGTTGTTGACCAACAAATAACCGCCAAAATAGCCCTGCTCCGATCTTTCGCGGACCGAGACAAAACCCAGTGATTTCTGAGACAATCCGTTGTCTGATGCCATGCGTCTTTGCTGTGAATCTTGCGAAGCCTTCTCGATTGAGGGTCCAACCCCAATTTTTAGCTTCGACGCGCTGGGATAGATCAGTCCAGACATCACCCCCTGGGCCGATTTGTCGCCACAAATTCCCTAAATTAACAAGTCGCAGCTTCCGAAAACTCGACTTTTAACTCCCCATAGGGATATACTGGATCTCGGATGGGGTTTCGGGCGATCTCCGGCTAGATTCCCCCATCGAGTCTCTTTGCAAGCAAATCAAGATGTCGAACGACCCAGGACCATTTTCCCCAATTTTCTCGATCAATGTCTCGGCAGAGGGCACAGGGCCACAAAGTGCGCCGGCCCCGGCACCGGCTAGTCCGCCCGGAGCTCGCTTGGATGTTGGGACGGCACTGATTGCATTGATGAGGCAAATGGTTGACGCCCAAAGTCGCCAGAACCAAATGCTCGAGCAACTTCTGCAGATCAACCGTCAGGTTTTGCAAAGCACTCAGCAAGTCAACGCGCAGCGCCAGAACGAGATGAATCAGTGGCGAAGTGCTCATCCGGAGTTGGTCCAATCTTGCCGAAGCGCACTGGAGACGCTCTCTGCGGTCCAGACCGATTTTTTGGAGAAGATGGCCACGGAAGTACGAGACTCTCAGGATGATTTAGTCGACAGCGAGTACATGTTTGCCGACTTTCTAGATCGCTACGGGCCACGCATGGCGCACCTAAATGGGATTTTGCAGATCCTCAATCATTTAGTCGGTTAACAACAACATGGAATCTCTCGAAAGTAGACTCAGCAGTCTAGGTTGGCAATTGCCACCCGCCCCAAAACCAGTGGGGCTCTACAAGCCTGTTTTGATCGTAGGCAATCTAGCGTATGTATCCGGTCACGGGCCCCTAAAGTCCGATGGATCTCTGATGCTAGGTTGCGTCGGAGATGATCTAGATGTGGCTGGTGGACAAGCGGCTGCCAAGCAAACTGCTTTGGCGATGCTCGCGACCCTGAAGAATGAGCTTTCGAGCCTCGATCGGATCGTGCGCATCGTAAAGACGCTCGGTCTAGTCCGTTGCACAGATGATTTTGGCCAAAGCCCTTTGGTGATCAATGGATTCAGCCAAGTCTTCGTCGATCTGCTTGGCAGCGATCGGGGGATAGGGGCTCGCAGCGCTCTTGGCACGAATGCCCTACCCAATGGTATGGCTGTCGAGGTCGAAGCGATTTTCGAGATCAAGACCTGATGAGTGATCGACAGACCTTAGGATTTCTATCCAAGACGCTTCAGCGAGCAGGATTGCAGCCGAAGACCAAGTATGGTCAGAATTTTTTGATCGACTTGAACCTGCTCGATCTGCTTGTTCAGGGAGCGGAACTGAGTCCAAGCGATGTGGTTTTGGAAATCGGTACAGGGATGGGGTCGCTGACCAAGACGCTTGCAGTCATGGCAGGCAAAGTGATCACGGTGGAAGTGGATCGGGATCTTCAAGCGATCGCGGCCAAGGAGTTGGCATCTTTCTCGAATGTTCAGTTGATGTGCTGCGACGCGCTTCGCAATAAAAATCATCTCCGTACTGAGGTGCTCGAAGCAGTTCGTACGGCGATGGCAAGCATCCCAGGATCGAAGTTTAAGCTTGTAGCGAACCTACCTTACAATGTCGCCACTCCAATCATCAGCAACTTGCTCAGTGAGACACCGCTTGTCGAACGAATGGTAGTGACGATCCAAAAAGAACTCGGTGAGCGTATCATCGCTCCTGCCTCATGCAAAGACTACAGCGCGTTGTCGATTTGGA
This sequence comes from Pirellula sp., assembly GCA_046090945.1. GTDB lineage: Bacteria > Planctomycetota > Planctomycetia > Pirellulales > Pirellulaceae > JBKCUI01. The sequence continues at coordinate 11,546 of JBJTAQ010000618.1, read as the reverse complement.
TGCAGTCGCAATGCGACTGCGATATCATCAGAGTGTTACCCCCAAGTGTTTTTTGGCCGCGGCCCAAGGTTGATTCGGCCATCTTGCGCATCGTCCCGAATCAGTCCAAAAGATCGAGAATAATCGATAAGGAATTCTTCCACACGCGGCTTCGAGCGATGTTTCTACACCGCAGGAAATACTTGAGAAGCCAATTGGTATCGGCGATGCAGGAGTTGCTGACCAAGGAGCAAGTCGATCGAGTGCTAGCGAGTCAGAAATTAGAACCGAATCTACGGGCCGAGCAGTTGTCGATCGAGCAGATGATTTCGCTGCTGGAGGCTTGCCGAGTGGAATCGATGAACCGACCGCCCTTGGGTGGTTAGATGCGCTTGAACATCTTATCGAGTTGTTCTCGAGAAAAGAAAAGGGCGGTGGGTCGACCATGGGGGCAGTGGTGAGTGTCGTGGTACAGATGCCGCTTTTCAAGCAGGGCGGTGATCTCCGATTCGCTGAGCCGATCCCCAGCCTTAATCGCAGCCTTACATGCCATCATATTCATCAACTCATCTAGCACATCTTGGGCATTGACATTCTTGCTTCCGGCCATGAGTCCCTCGAGGACTTGTCTGAGCATCTCCTCGGGCGCTCGATGGGCTAGCATCGATGGATAGGCATTGAGCATGATCGTATCACCGCCAAAGGCTTCGATTTCAAAGCCGATTTCTTCCAGTATCTGCTTGGAATCCACGGCCATGGCAGCCTCGGCGGAGGTTAATTGCACCGTGGCTGGTACCAACATACGTTGACGGTCTAGCGACTTTGATAGAACCTTGGTTTTGATCTGCTCGAACAAAATGCGCTCATGCAGCGCATGTTGGTCGATGATCACCATCCCTGCTTCATCTTGGGTGACAAGATATCGATTGTGGATTTGTAATCCGAGTGCCGGAGTCGAGCCTATAAATTCCTGATGATCCAAAGCTTTGGAAGCAAAGTCGATGGTTTCAAGAAGTGGGTCTGCGCCAATGCGACGTGAACTTGGTTCTGGTACAGGCGGGCTTGGCGTTGGTAGCGGTATTGTTGGCCCCGGACTCACGAGCGATGGCATCGGTGCGGTCGGGTTGGGAATGGCGTTCGACCCGGAATTAGGAAACGGCCTGAAGGCTGGAACATTTTGCTGGGATCGCGCCCAATCCATCAGGGCCGTGTTCGAAACAGCCGAATCCGATGCAGCAACTCCAATCCCAAGTTCCACATCCCGAGGTTTGGCTACCAAGTTGGAAGTCAAAAAACGATGACGTATCGTGTGTAATAAACGGCTATAGATCGCTCCACTATCTTCAAAACGAACCTCAACTTTGGTCGGGTGAACATTGACATCCACTGTCTTAGGATCGATCTCCATCTGCAGGAAACAGACAGGCATACGACCGACCATCAACAGGCCTCGATAAGCCTCCGAGAGGGCGTGTTGCAAGGCTCGGTCGCGAATGTACCGTCCGTTAAGGAATAAATACTGCATGCGATTATTGCTTCGCGACACACTCGGATCGGTGACATAGCCCCGCACCTTGACCTTATCGTCCTCGTGTTCCACGGAAATCAGCGAGTCGGCGATCTCATCGCCGAAGAAAGCCCGTATGCGATCTGCCCATCGATTCGTCGGTGGTAGATCGTACTGCACCCGATCATTGCTGCACAAAATCATATGCACTGTTGGAAATGCCAAAGCGACCCTGGTGAAGGCTTCGACCACGTGCCCCATCTCAGTCGACGGCGTCTTCATGAACTTGCGACGTACCGGGGTGTTGAAAAAAAGATGGCGAACCTCGATCGTTGTACCTTTGTCCATCGCACAAGGCTTGATCGTTTCACGCTCGGAACCTCGCGCTCGCAATTCATAACCACTGTCACTTGCCGCAGTTCGACTGCGAAGGGTCAAGTGACTGATCTCTGCGATCGAGGCTAGAGCTTCTCCACGGAAACCTAGCGTACGAACGTCGAACAGATCCTCGGAGTTCTCGAGTTTGCTGGTTGCATGCGGGGCTAATGCTAATTCCAATTGCTCAGGTTCGATGCCACAACCGTTGTCGCTGATTCGGATCAGATCCGTTCCACCCCCTTCTACCAAGATCTCGATCATCGTCGAGCCAGCATCGATGCTGTTCTCAAGCATCTCCTTGACGACACTCGCTGGCCGCTCAATCACCTCTCCAGCGGCAATCTTGTTCACCAAACTTACAGGCAGTTGTCGTATAATTGGCATCCGAGCGAGAAAAGCTCCTTGCGACATGCGTCACTTTGACTACGGCGAAACTGTTTCCGATGAATTACTTTGGTTAAAAGTACAGGACAAAAGTATAAACCTACCCACCTAGCGAGCAACCCAAAACATCGCCGTCGTGTTCGCATCCTATGAACTTTTAAGGTACAATCTTCTGTCGGCCAACTCTCGCCCAGTTGTCGCCATAGGGCGACCACCCTAGGCCTACCCCACCCTCGCTTGATCCCCAGCCCCTGCCCTTGAACCGACGATGCTACCGACGATGCAATTATTCCATTCCAAGTCCCTGCTTTGCAGTCTAATCCTCGGTTTTGTGTTTGCTAGCAACATGCAAATAACTGAGGCTCAGGAAGATAAAGTCCAATCGCAAAAAGATCTGACCAAGTTTTACGAACCTCGCGAGTTTATCGGAACCAGTGGCAAAGCGCTCAAGTACCGGCTGATCAAACCTGCCAACTACAAATACGGTAATAAATACCCCTTGGTACTCTTCCTGCATGGTGCCGGTGAACGAGGTGACGATAACTCTGCAACTCTTCGCCATGCTGCAAAAAATTTCGCCGACGATCCATTGCGAGCCAAGTACCCGGCCTATGTGGTGATTCCTCAATGCCCCAAGGATAAGAAGTGGTCGGAAGTCGATTGGTCGAAAGACTCTAGTCAACTACCCCAAGACCCCAGCGATGCGATGCAAAGTGTCAAAGAACTGATCGACGAAATGGTCGAGAATGCAGGTGTCGACAGAAATCGCATCTACATCACCGGCTTGTCTATGGGTGGCTACGGCACTTGGGATGCCATCGCACGATATCCCGGTTTCTTTGCAGCAGCCGCTCCGATCTGCGGCGGAGGGGATCCAAAGACTGTCGAAAAGTTCAAAGCCCTCCCGATTTGGTGCTTCCACGGGGCAAAGGATCCTGTCGTGAAGGTCAACCGCAGCCGTGAGATGGTCGATGCTCTGAAAAAACTAGGGTCTCCGATCAAGTACACCGAGTACCCCGAAGCCCAACATGACAGTTGGACAGAAACCTACGCCAACCCCGAACTCTACGATTGGCTGTTTGCTCAAAGACGCGAAAGCCAATGAGCCCCATGTTGAATCCGAATTTCCGATCTGTATTCGCACTCGCAGCTTGTCAGTTGTCTCTAGCGATTGCAATGGGACTCGGCTTTTGCTGCGCCAGCCAAGCTCAAGAGTCCTCCAGTAGTTGGATCGATTTCTCCAAAGACATCGCTCCGATCCTACGCGAGCATTGCTTGAAATGCCATCGTGGGGAGCAACCCAAGGGTGGTTTCGACATCAGCGACCGGCAAGCTCTGCTTGGATATATCACACCGGGATCACTTGCCGATAGTTCGTTGTGGACAGATTATCTGACCGCAAAGCCGATGGACCAAGACCCTGAAAGCTTGATCATGCCTCCGGATGGTCCATTGCCAAAAGCCAAACTGGCTCTCCTAAAGCTTTGGATCGAGGAGGGAGCCAAGTGGCCAGAATCTGAGAAACTTGAGGCTGAAGAGGATAGTCCTCTGGCGAACGATTTAGGGTCCAATCGATTGCTCGCTCGACGACTGTATCTTGCTCTAGGTTATTTCCATCCAGCTATTGTCCACTTTCCGATCGCCCTGCTATCGTTGGCCGGCTTGAGCATCGTACTGTCCTGGATCTTTGGCCAGCCCTGCGTTCGTTTTGCATACTTGTGCCTGATCCTCGGTGCCTTAGGTAGCCTCACGGCCGCCCTGATGGGTTGGTCTTTTGCTGAAATTCGGGGACTTTCAAGCTGGACTGAAATGATCAGCACCACTGCCGACGAACGCCAATCCAACGAATTTTTCCATCGATGGCTTGGTACCCTGACGGCCCTTGGGAGCCTCGTCGCATCCTTTTTGGCCTACCGTGCCGGAAAACTTGATGGAACACGTCCGGGGTGGGGATGGAAAACCGCCACGCTCCTACTTGCTGGTCTGGTTGGGATCGTTGGCCACCAAGGGGGTGAGATGGTATACGGCGATATCTTTGCCCAAGCCATCGAGCAATTCAATCGCCCCTGATCGCTCGCTGCCTTATTCACTTCGAACCATCGAGTACACTTAGCGGAAACCCTTTCGATCATGCTCCATAGTCAACTAATCCATCCCGAAATCCTCCGCATCTTGGCCCAAGCAGGCCATCATGCAACGATCCTCATCGCCGATGGGAATTACCCTGCATCGAGCAAGCGGGGTCCGCGCTCAGAGGTTGTCAGCTTAAACCTCATGCCAGGGCTTGTGACCTGTGATCAGGTCCTCCAAGCGATCCTATCAGCGATTCCCATCGAAGCCATTCGCACCATGCAGACCGAAAAATCGGGGCCCTATGCCCTCGAGTCGGATCCACCAGTCTGGAGCCAATACAGAAAGACCATCAGCCAAGCTGGACTGGATCTGGAATTGCAACCGGTCGACAAATGGGAATTCTACTCGGCAGTTGCCACCGATGACCACGTCTTGACCGTCCAAACCGCCGATACCCAACGCTATGCAAACCTACTGCTCTCGGTCGGAGTGCGGATGTTTCCACAAGGTTGATTAGGTTGACTTCCATCGAAAGCTTATTCTCATGTACTGCACGATCCGACTGCTTGCCCTGATGACCCTTGTCGGCCTCGCCGATACTGCATTGCACGCACAGGAGTCATCCGCCACTCGCTTTCGAGGCAATCAAGGCCTTGGGGCTTATGAGCAATGCCGCGTCGGGATACCTTGGACCGAACAATCGATTACCAAGCTTGATCTGCCCGGTATCGGCAACGGTTCCCCGGTGCTTTGGAAGGACACGACCATCGGCCAGCGGGCTTACCTGCTGTCAGCCTCTGCAACCGATGCCACGCGTTTTGTGATAGCAGTCGATTTAGCGAATAATAAGGTTGTTTGGAATAAGTCTTATCCATCCTCAAAGCATCGATTGCACCAATTTAGTACCTATGCATCCTCGACTCCTGCGGTCGACGAGCATGGTATCTACGTCGCTTGGGGAGAACCTGAGCACGTCTTTGTGAAACACCTCGGTCACGATGGGCAAGAACGCTGGACGCGCGATTTTGGTCGATACGTCTCCCAGCATGGTTTTGCCACCTCTCCGATGCTATTGGACGGAAAACTTTATCTCCTGGATAGCCAAGACGCTGAGGAGCTCGAACCGGGTGTGGCGCCCGGCCAAGATCGCATGCTTGCGCTAGACGCCAAGACAGGCCAAACTCTTTGGGAGCGACCGCTGCCGACCAAGCGGGTTTGCTATGGGCTTCCGAGTGTTCGGACACTTGCCGATGGCTCCAAAGAAATCGTCTGTGCAACAACCGCACTGGGTATTTTTGGAATGGATCCAAACACGGGAGACATCCGCTGGAATCACGATTGCTTCAAGCAAAGGGTCTGCTCGTCGACCCTGCTAGTCGGCTCACTAGCTATCGCTACCCATGGGTCCGGCGGTGGACGAGACAACATGCTAGTCGCTTACGACATGCAAGCCAATCAAGAGCGATTCCGGATCCAACGAGCTGCTCCGTATGTCCCTACCCCCGTCGCTCTGGGCGATCTACTATTTCTCTGGTCCGATGCTGGGATCGTATCGTGTGTGCGACTCGAGGATGGCCAAGTCCTCTGGAGCGAACGTATCGGCGGAAACTTTTTCTCGTCTCCAATTCTCCTGGGCAATCGCTTGGTGAATGTCTCCGATGCTGGCAATGTCACGGTGCTTGGAGCTACGGACAAGTTCGAGAAAATCGCAACCCTGAGCATCGATGCAACGGTTCGATCGACGCTGGTAGCCAACCAAGACACACTGCTGCTGAGAACCTACGAACAGCTTTGGATTATCCGTTGAAAGTCGGCTCATGAAAGTTTTGATCGACCAGGAACAGATTCGACAGGGAATCACGCAACTCGGGCGCAAGCTCAACGAGGAGTACGGCCAGGGACCTATCACAGTCGTGGCCATCATGACCGGCAGTCTCGTGATGCTCGCCGACCTGATTCGGTGCCTGGAAATGCCCCTTCGTATCAGCTTGATCCGCGCCTCGTCCTACCGCGGTGGCGTCTCGGCAGGTGAACTCCACGTCGAGGAGATCGAGAGGTTGGATATCCAAGACCGAGATGTGCTGCTCATCGACGACATCTTCGATACCGGGAAGACCCTGCGCGAAGTCTCTTTGAAATTGCAGCAACTCCGTCCGCGATCTCTCAAGACGGCCGTGTTTCTCAATAAGCAGGGGACGAGCCAAGTTCAAACCAAACCCGACTACAGTGTTTTTGATATACCTAATCAGTTCGTCGTCGGATACGGTTTGGACTACGATGACTATTACCGAAACCTCCCCTATGTGGCCGTCTTAGAAAACTCTGATTTAGAGCACCACCACGCTTCGAGTCGTTAATCGGCCGAGAGTCTATGGCAGTCGTTCAATCGCCTACTCAGACGCAAACTACGACAAACGACCCGATCCGGGTCCAAGTCGTTGCGCGCGCCTACTGGCCAGTCGCCGACGAGTCAACCCAACGTCTGATGGCCACCCTGGATGCTTGGAAAACCATCGGAGTCCAACCCTCGGTCCTGACCACACGCTGGAACCATGCGTGGCCTGACCAGATCACTCTGCGCTGCGTCCGGGTCGAACGTATTCTTCCGGCTCCGACCTCCTCTTGGAACGAAAGCCACCTTCAAAAAAACATCACCAAGTGGTTGATCAAGAACAACGATTCCTTCGATGCCGTCTATGTCGACGCTGCCGATACCCTGCTGAGTGCGATCGTATCGAAGTCCGCCTCGATCGGCAAACCGATCCTTTGCCGTTTCAATCCGAACCCCTGCCGTCTACCTAAACCGAGATCCTTTGGTACCTATCTACCCTCCTCGGTCTCAATCCGCGATGCCCTTCGCAAATGCCACGCGATCATCACCGAACACCGCCGTGGACAGGAAGCTCTGCTCGATTTAGGCTGCAGCAAAGAACAGAGCATCTGGATACCCGATGCGGTATTCGAACCGGCTCGACGTTCCGAAGCCGACCGCAAAATGGCTTGCCAAGCCCTCTTCGACGTCTCGGGCGACTTGGCGCTACCCGCCAAGACCCATCTTGTGGTCCATTTTGGCGAAACCACCATGAGCCAAGTGCAGGTGGTTCTTGAGTCTATCTGCGATTTGCTCGATCGGGGAATCCCGATCCGAATGTGGATCATCAATCCCGGACCGGATACATCCAAGATCTATGAATGGCTCAAATTGCAGGGGTGGCATCACGAAATCCTCATCTTCGATGGATTCGATGTGCTCGATGATTTGATCGGTCTTGCCGACTTGGTGATCGCTTCGAATCCAGCCTGTTCCCTCCAGCACTCGACAAGACTTGCTATCGAATCGCAAGTTTCTCTGATTGCTGCATTCGATCCTACGATCGCTGGCTGGATGCCTGAGACGCCTTTGATGAAGTGGTATCACTCACGCGAGAGCCTCGGAACGCAACTCAGCGATTGGCTTGCACACCGCTCCCAGTGGGAGGCAGAAGCCATGGCGCTTCGTAGGCATTACCAAGTGAATCATCCCAATCAGCAATGGCTCGATCGTTGGATCAGTATCTTCAAGGCTGCCGTTTCTCAGAGCCCAAGCCTATCGTCGGAAACGAGGTTCACGTGAACCAATCACCTGGGCCGATCAAGGTCTGCCTGATCATTCCTACTCTGGATCAAGGTGGAGCGGAAAAGCAGCTTGCATTGCTGGCATGCGGATTGAATCGCGCCGACTTTGAGCCATCGGTCATTGTCCTGACCCGTACCGGTCCGCTGGAATCCAAGCTCCAAGCCGCAGGTGTTCCGGTCCATTTGATCGGTAAAAAAACCACCGCGGACCCTGGGGCTTGGTTCAAACTCCAGCGAAAATTGCGCGAGGTCCAACCCGATATCGTTCACACCTGGATCTTTGCTGCGAACGCCTACGGCCGATCGGCCGCCCTTTGGGCTAAAGTCCCATGCATCGTTGGCTCCGAACGCTCAGTCGACCCTTGGAAGGGGACTTGGCAATTGACGATCGATCGATATCTAGCCAAACGAACCCAGGGCATCTCGACCAACAGCCAAGGAGTCGTCGACTTCTACCATGAGCATGGTGTCGATGCATCGAAATTCGTCATCATCCCCAACGGCATCGAACCAAGGGATCCAAGGCGTGAGATCACTCGCGAAGAAGCCTTTGAGAGACTCGGGATTCCGCTGAATCAACGCCTGATCGTATCGATTGGAAGACTTTGGCATCAAAAGGGGTACAAGGATTTGATTTGGTCGGCCGAGATGCTTCGGATTCTCAGAGACAATGTTGCTTACGTGATTTTGGGCGAAGGCCCCGAGCGGCAACGACTCGAGGCCTACCGCGATAATGTCAAAGCAGCCGCATCGGTGCACCTCCTCGGGCATCGATCCGATGCGATGCAACTGCTGCCCCATGCCGATTTGCTATGGAACGGAAGCCTCTATGAAGGGCAATCCAACGTCATTCTCGAAGCGATGCAGGCCGGGGTCCCTGTGATCGCTACCGATATACCGGGCAACCGCGACCTTATCGAAAACGAAAAAACAGGTATCCTTTTCAAAGTCGGTGATGTAGATCGACTGATGCGAATCTCGAACCAACTGCTCGACGATCATCAGCAGCGAAATCGACTCATTCAATCCGCCCGCGAGCACGTGGCTCGCGAGCATTCCGCCTCGATGATGATCCAACGCCATGAAGCTTGGTACCGCAAGCTGTTGCAACGATGAAAAACAACTCTCGATTTGACTTCGTTCAGCTCCGCAGTGCAATCGCCAGTGGGTCCGTCGAACTCCCCCAAGCGGTTTTCGAGGCAATGGAAAACCCGATCGATTTTCCGTCGATCGATCGGGCGATTGTGCCAGGAGATCGCATCGCAATCGCGGTACACTCGAGTTTGATTCAAGCCCAGGCGGTCGTGGTAGCGGTGATCGATTGGCTTTGGAAACAGGAAAACTTGAGCGATATCCAGATCACCGTGGTACTCGCAAGCGGCAGCGATTCGCTGGCAACATCGATACGCGATTGGCTCGCTAACGAACAAGAGCAACGCATCTCAGGCTTACCAACTCAATGCCGAGTCGTATGTCATGATCCAGATGATCCTCAAAACCTCGAATACATCGCGGCCTCCGCCCAAGCCGAAGCGATCTACTTGCATCGCGATCTGGTAGAAGCCGACTTTGTGATCCCGATCTACCGATGGCTCGAACCTAATGATCCTAGACGCAATGACCCGTATGTGGTACTTCCAGCCTTTGCCGATCGTGCGACGATCAACCGGCATGCCAAGGCGTGGCTTCGTCAAGCCGGTGCACCCATAAAGAGTTCAAAGAATCTCCCCGAATCGGGTTGGCTTGTGGGCGTTCAATTTGCCATCGGGATACTTGCCAATCAAGAAGGGCACATCGCAAGGCTTGTCTCCGGAACTCCAGAGGCAGTCGATCGAGCCTGTCGCGAAGGGCTCGTCAGTTCAGCAACCCCACATTCAGGCGAAATTGAGAAAGGATTCGAATTGATCGTCGTTCAACTCGTTGATGAATCGAGCGGATCGCTTTGGAGTCAGGTTGCGAGTGCCGCCCACAGCGCCCAGCGATGGCTAACACCAACAGGCAGAATCGTCGTCGTTGCAACCAGTCTCGATGACGTATCGGCAGGGATCAGTGCTTTGGCATCCGACGAACCCGATGAGGAACTGCAACAGATCCTGCTCGAAGGCCAACTCGAGGACGCATTTTCCGCAGCTGTCTTGCGAGGGATCCAATCCCGACGAAGTGTTTACCTGCAGTCTCAGGTCGATCCGGAAATCCTTGAATCACTGGGGTTTGCTTCAATCCGCGATCCAAGCGAGCTCGAACGACTCATGCAAAGCGTTCCTCGAGTCGGGGTCATGGAATACTGATTCCCTCCAGAAAAAGATCCTATCGTCGGACTTGCATCCATTATCTAGGGGTCAACGATCTATGAATATCCATGAACTCAATACCCAGCACAGCATCGGCGACGAACTCGTCTTCGCGGAACATTCAAGCGGTCTGGTTTTTGGAAAAGTTGAAACAAGACATTGCACCGGAGAGTTTTTCCTTCAGGGAGCGCATGTGACTCGGTTCCAGGACCTACTGTTCATGAGCAACGAAGCGGTCTATGCTCCGAACAAGGCGCTGCGGGGTGGTATACCGATCTGTTTTCCATGGTTCAATAGCCACCCCAACGATCCGAGTTTGCCTGCCCACGGCTGGGCCCGAACCACCCTCTGGAGTGTCCTCAAGACCCACCGCAGCGATTCCCAAATCGGTATCGACCTGGGGCTCTCCAAAGATGGCTTTGACCTGGTTTATCAAATCTCGATGGGGAACAAACTCTCGGCAAGGCTTGACGTACGCAACTGCTCGCAAGACTTCTTGGACTATGAGGTTGCTCTACACACGTACCTGCGTGTCGGCAGCATCGATCAAGTTGCAATCATCGGTGATCTTGAGCAGTGCGGTTACTATGACCAATTGACCCGGTTGGATTCCCGGCCGACGTCCGAACCCATACGCTTTACCCAGGAGACCGATCGGATCTATTACGGCCAAGCGCCTCATATCTCCATCAACGACACCTCAAAAGGACGAGCTATCGAACTCCAGGCGGAGGGTTCCGAGGCCACGGTGGTTTGGAACCCTTGGACCGAGAAATCCAAACGCATGGCCGACTTCGGGGATTTCGAATACCAGCAGATGTGCTGCGTCGAAACGGCCAACGTCCGTCGTCGCAGCGTCCGACTCGCCCCAGGTCAAACGCATTCGACAAGTGTCACTCTGAAAGCATCCAAGCAAATCGGGTGACTCACTGGAAATTCACGTTCCGGTAGATCTCCGAAAGCGGCATCGATATACCAACGGGTTCGATCACCAGCGATTCGTTCAAATTGCGAGCCTCCGTCAAGAGCCATCCACCAGTGTTTTGCTTGGTAAAGCACTCGACAAAAGGCCTGTCTTGGGAGATCAGCACCAAGGCTCGAAGAGATGGAATCTCTCGGTAGAACGCAGCTTTATCACCTCGATCGTAGCGTTCGGTCGAATCAGATAACACCTCAACGAGTACAACTGGGTTGATCACGGTATTAGGGGTTTCAGGGTCTACTTCAAGTTCTCCGCAAATGATCGAAGCGTCCGGATAGGTGTAGAGGCCGGATGGATTTACACGAATCCTCAAGTCGCTGTTGTAAGGGACGCAGGA
>JBJTAQ010000617.1:0-2278 GCA_046090945.1 Pirellula sp. | reverse complement strand
CAATCCGATCCAGTCCGGGGAGAGTTGGCACAACTTAGGTAGATCGGCAAGTCGGATCGATCCTGCCACTGCGATTTTAAAAAAACGGGCGTGGGTCGTGTCGATCAACCCTGCAAGATTCCCGATCGGTAGCCAGTCTAGCAATGTCTTGCCATCCTTGACCGATGTATCGATCAGCAACTTATCGATTTGCAAGTGCTCAGCGAAATCCAATAGGGGAGCCCAGGCTGGGGCGTCGACCAAGTGGTGATCGGCGTAATGGACTAAGATCGCTTGCTTGGGGCTTGGTAAGCGTTCAATCAAGCGAACAAGTTTCGATTGCCAATCGGGAAGTGTATTGCAGTGAGCCAATCCCCACTTGACGTGTCCAGAGGTACCGAGCAGATCGAGAAAAGCTAGATCGGAATCGAGATTCCACTCGATCAGTTCGCCGGCAGCGATGCTCCAATTTCGGGTCCTTGGATCGGCGATCATTTTTGAGGCAAACGCAAGTGCATGGTCTAACCCTGGGCGGCCTAGAGGCCCGTGGCGAGGTTCCTTCAAATCGATCCAAGGGACGTTCAAGTCCATCAGCGTATCGCATTCTTCGAGCGTGTTGGCGCTCACAAGAAGCTGGCAGGCAGTTGAATTGCTCATCGCATCGGGTTAAAACTTACGGGTTCAAAATGGAGCGGACGGGTTTAGTATAGCGGCAGAAACGCGGATAGATACGCAGACATCGAGGGACAGCTTGGCGACCGACTTTCACTGGATCGAGGATTCACGAGGGCTAGAAGAATGGTGTCGAGACAATGGGGACTGCAAGTTACTGGGGTTTGACACCGAGTTTGTTTCTGAGGATTCCTATCGACCGGAACTCTGTTTGATTCAGGCATGTACCGAGTCGGGTATCGCCATCATCGATCCGATGAGCGTCGATGATTTGTCCTCATTTTGGGGAATGCTTCAGGATCCTGATCGGACGGTTGTAGTCCATGCCGGGCGCGAGGAGTCACTTTTTAGCTACCGTGCGACGGAGAAACAGATTCCGAATCTATTTGACATCCAAGTCGCAGCGGGTTTCTTGGGTTTCGAGTACCCGGCGTCGTATGCCAAGCTGGTGCAGAAGGTGGTGGGGAAAAACCTGGATAAAGAGGAGACTCGCTCGGATTGGCGATTGAGACCTCTGACCCGTAAGCAGCTTGAGTATGCAGCGCAGGATGTGAGGGATCTGCTGAGCATCCATGAGCAATTCTCGCAGCGACTGCTCAAACATGGACGGCTCGAATGGTTGCTCGAGGAAACTCGGTCTCGGCAACTCGATCTTTACGAATTCGAATCGAGCGAGAACTGGCATCGCATCAGCGGTGTATCAGCACTATCAGGAACGCACCTGAGCATCGCGCGTGGGCTTTGGAATTGGAGAGATGAGCGAGCCAAGGAAAGAAATGTACCGGCCCGACGGATTCTAAGAGATGATTTATTGGTCGAGTTAGCAAGACGCTCATCGACAGATCCGAAGCATCTGCTATCGCTCCGTGGGATGGAGTATCGGGGCACCAAGCCATTGATCCCCGAGATCGCCAAAGTAATCGAAAGTTCGAAGAAGGATCCACCTCCGATGTGGCCCAAGAGATTTCGGTTTGGAAAAGGACAGCCGCCCGGGATGCTAACCCAATTCCTATCGGCTGCTATGGCGTTTATCTGCCACCACAAACACATCTCTCCGATGCTCGTTGCAACCGCTGACGACCTCCGAGACTTCGTCCAATATCGATTGGATGGCGAATCCGAGTCCGACCCTCAAGCTTTGCCATCGCTGCTATGCGGTTGGCGAGCCGACCTGGTAGGACACGAACTCGACGAACTCATCGCAGGAAAACTTGCGATCGTTTTAGACAATCCCAAGAGCCAGATACCGATCAAATTTATACCTGTCGATAGACGCTGAGGATCAATCCGCAGGAGTCCTAGCCTGCCTCGGTTCATCGAGGTGCAGGGAATCGACCGTTTCGTCGGATGGTCGAGGGAGTCGGTTCGCTGATATTGAACTCTTCGAGCGAGAAGTCCGCGTCGATCTTGCGAACGCTGCGAAGCTGAATGTCCCCTCGCGCGGGCTCGATGTGATAGACGGCCAACGTCAGTTTGGACGGATCAATGATCACCAATTGCTGTTGGCCATTGCTCAAAGTCGCGGTTGTCATCAGATGCGTTGCCGTTGCGCAACTGGTCGTCGGGCCAACGATCTGAACCCCGGAATGGCCGTTCGTAGGTAATTCCGTCGGAGCGTAAGCATAGC
>JBJTAQ010000616.1:0-1856 GCA_046090945.1 Pirellula sp. | reverse complement strand
CTTTTCAGCGACAAACTCCCGCAAATCTCGATTGGTCGCCGACAAGACCCGGACGTCCACCGTGATTTCTTTCGTTGCTCCAACCGGTAAGAAAGGATGACCCTCCAAGATACGTAAAAGCTTGGCTTGCCCTTCGAGATTGAGCTCACCTACTTCATCGAGGAACAGAGTCCCTTTGTTAGCTTGTTGGAAATAGCCCACATGGTCTCGATCTGCACCGGTAAATGCTCCTTTGACGTGTCCAAAGAGTTGGCTCTCAATTAACTCGTCCGGAATCGCCGCGCAATTGACACTAAGCATCGGCCTGGCTGCTCTTTGGCTGTTTCGATGAATCGCTCTAGCGACCAACTCTTTACCTGCACCACCCTCGCCGCGAATCAGAATACATCCAGAAGCTCGAGCGATTCGGCTGATACGCTGCTTGAGCTCGGTCATACCCTGGCTGTCCCCAATCAGTTCGTCAAACGCCGCATTTTTGTCCTGCAAGCGTCCCAGTTCAACCTGCATCGATTGCGCCGATAGGACTCGAACCAACGACACAGCAAGTCCGCTTGCCACCGCGATCGCGAAATCAAAATTGCTTCGCTCAAATTTACGTCTGGCACTGTACAAATGAATCGCGCCCAGAGTGTTGCCTTTGTCGATCAACGGGACGCAAATCGCATCGGCAAACCCGGGTTTTTTGCGAAGATCGTCCTGGGGAAAGCTCGATGTTTGCATCGTCTCATGCTGGACCCAAACCGCTCTCTTTTGACGTGTGACCAAATCGGTCAACTGATCGCTAATCGGCGGCTTGTAATCGGAGTTTGACGAAAGTTGTCCTGCAAGGTCCAAGCCACCGAATTCGTTGCTGTGTAAAAACGCGACAGCATCGGCGCGCGTTCGATCGGAAAGCAAAGCCATTGCGACTTCGACCAACTCTTGCTCGGTCGACAACCCATTGCACTGCAGTGTGAACGCGTGCAATGCAGATAGTTCCTTCTCCCTACCAGCAGACCTCAGCGACTCAAAAGCTTGTACCCCATACTCCTTGAATTCCAAGGAGGCTAAATCACTGTACTCACCCAAAACGATCGGCATGTCCGTTTTGTTGATATCGACAGTCGCCTGTTCATCGAGGCCGGCTTCAGTGTACAGCAACTCGGTATCTCCGATGCATATTTTGGCACCATCCATCAACAACGCCGAATCGATCTTTGATCCATTGACTGTTGTTCCATTTCTGGACCCCAAGTCAAACAAATGGCAGCCATCCTGGAGGAAGACAAACTTTGCGTGTGCTCGGGACGCACGTGGGTCGTTGATTTGGATGTAGCACTCAGAACCACGACCGATAAGGCTCTCTTGAGCACGATTCAATGGATACTCCGCTTTGTTATCCGAGCCGCTCAAGATCCTTACAAAGGCTGACATTTCGAAACATCCTGTGGAGATCGAGAAGCTGAACCTAGGGAACTCATTCAGCCGTTAACCGCGAAGCGAATCAATCGACACGCTTGGGTGGACTCAAATCAAGTTCAATGGACAGCCAGGTGGGAGGGGAGAGGAATCGAGGCAACTGGTATGGCTTGAGGGCCAAAAACCCAAAGCTATCCTCAAACTATACCCGAAACCTACACTGAGTCCAGGTAGAAGGTTAACGGATGTTAATCAATCGCGATTTGAATCAGTCAGTCTAATTCTCGATTGGCTTCTTGTAGAGTGACGGTCGAAAATCCCAGTGCGTTTGCTTGGGTACCCGATCGCGTGCCAGGCCAAACCCTTCCAGTCCTTATTTAGGATGGGTAGCAAGACCAGTACCATTACGCTATGCATCTTTTTTCACGCAGTCAAAACCCCAAACTACATTTCCCAGG
>JBJTAQ010000615.1:0-2956 GCA_046090945.1 Pirellula sp. | reverse complement strand
CTGTCCGATCCGTCCGATCGATGATCCGTCCGATCAGTCCGATCCGTCCGATCGATAATCCGACCGATCCGTCCGATCCGACCGATCGATAATCCGTCCGATCTGTCCGATCAGTCCGATCGATAATCCGACCGATCAGTCCGATCCGACCGATCGATAACGATGACTATCGTTTCGAGACCGTCTTGGACTTGGTCGCTCCCTTCGCAGGCTTGGAGTCTTTGACCACCTTGGCCGAAGGTGCGTTGGCAGGATGTCGGAGTGCCGCTTGGGCTGCCGCCAACCGTGCGATCGGTACTCGGAATGGACTGCAGCTGACATAGTTCAAGCCAATCATATGGCAGAACTCAACCGAGCTTGGATCTCCACCATGCTCGCCGCAAATCCCGATTTTCAGATCGTTCCGAGTCGATCGACCTCTCTCGACCCCGATCTTCATCAATTGACCGACCCCGCCTCGATCGATCGAAGCGAACGGATTGGCCTTGATGATCTCAAGCCCCTGGTACGCTGGCAGGAATGAACCCGAATCATCGCGGCTCATGCCCAATGCGGTTTGGGTCAAGTCGTTGGTGCCGAACGAGAAGAACTCAGCCGTCTCTGCAATCTCATCGGCAGTGATCGCTCCGCGTGGGACTTCGATCATGGTGCCGACGCTGTAAGCGAACTTCTTGCCGCTGGCCTTCATCACCTCAGCCGCAACGCGATGGACGATCTCGACTTGAAGATCGAGCTCGCGCTTGAAGCCGACCAATGGCACCATCACCTCAGGCTTGACCTTCACCCCTTCCTTGAGCACCGTAACTGCCGCTTGGAATATCGCCCTAGCTTGCATCTCGGTGATCTCAGGACGAATGATGCCCAAACGGCAACCTCGGAACCCGAGCATGGGGTTGAACTCATGCAGTTCGTTTACCATCTTGGCAACTTCGGCTACGGTAGTGCCGAGCTGCTTGGCGACCTCTTCCTGCCCCTTCTTGTTGTCCGACTGGGGAAGGAACTCGTGAAGTGGTGGATCGAACAATCGCACGCAAGCTGGCAGACCATCGAGGGCTCGGAAGATGCCTTCGAAGTCCTTTTGCTGATAAGGCAATAGCTTGGCAAGTGCGCTCTTACGAGCCTCCTCGGTCTTGGCCAAAATCATCTGCCGAACAGCGATGATTCGGTCACCTTCGAAGAACATGTGCTCGGTTCGGCACAGCCCGATCCCCTCGGCTCCGAACGCAACAGCATTGAGAACTTGGTCGGGTTGGTCTGCGTTGGTGCGAAGTCCGAGCGTTCGGTACTTGTCAGCCAGCTTCATGATGAAATCGTAGTATTGAAAGACCTTCGAGTCCTTGGGCTTGAGGGTCTTGCTGACAAGCACTTGCTTGAGCTCGCTGTCGGCTGTATCGATCTTGCCGTGGAATACCTCGCCGGTGGTTCCATTGATGCTGATCGGATCCCCTTCCTTGAGCGTGACCCCTTTGCATTTGAGGACACCTTTGTGGTAGTCGATCTCGATATCGCCAGCTCCGGCGACGCAGACCTTACCCATCTGACGAGCGACCAGTGCTGCGTGGCTCGAAACACCACCGCGAGCCGTGAGGATCCCGTCGGCTGCGATCATCCCGCGAAGGTCTTCGGGGCTGGTCTCGATCCGCGCGAGAACCACGTGCTGACCTTTGGCTGCAAGCTCTTCGGCCTTGCCAGCCGTAAAGACCACCGCTCCGGAAGCTGCTCCCGGGCCAGCGGGCAAGCCGACGGCCATGAGTCGCCCATCCTTCTTGGCCTTGTCGTAAGCCTTGGTATCAAAGATCGGCTGCAGCAATTGGTTCAGAGCTTCAGGATCCCCGGATTTGATCGCATGCTCAGGGGTCATCAACTTTTCCTTGACCATATCGTGAGCGATCTTCACATAAGCCAACGCCGTTCGCTTGCCATGCCGTGTTTGGAGCATGTACAGCTTCTTGTTCTCGATGGTGAACTCGAAGTCTTGGACATCGCCAAAGTTCCTCTCGAGGGTCTTGCGGACTTCGACAAGCTCCTTGTAGGCAGGTCCTAGGATCTTGTCCTTGGCCATGTCAGAGATCTTCAGAGGAGTACGCACGCCGGCCACGACGTCTTCGCCCTGGGCATTGACCAGGTATTCACCGTAAAAGACATTTTCGCCGTTGGCCGGGTCGCGAGTGAACGCAACACCTGTCGCGCAGTCATCACCCATGTTTCCAAAGACCATGCTTTGGACGTTCACGGCAGTACCCCATTCATCCGGGATTCGGTACTTTTGTCGGTACAGGATCGCTCGTTCGTTCATCCACGAGCCGAAGACGGCTTGAACCGCTCCTTCGAGCTGCTTCATCGGCTCGGTCGGAAACGCCTTGCCAGTCCGCTCTTTGATCAGCTTTTTGTAGCGTTTCACAAGCTCTTGCAAGTGCTCGGCCGTCAGGTCGGTATCTTCCTTGACCTTCACTTCGTGCTTGAGTCCGTCCATAACCTCTTCGAACGGTTCGTGATCGTTTTCGTTCTTCTTTTGAACACCCATGACCACGTCGCCGTACATTTGAATGAATCGGCGATAGGAATCCCATGCAAAGCGTGGGTTTTTGGTGGCGTTGGCAAGACCTTCGGTCGCGGCATCATTCAGGCCCAGGTTCAAAATAGTGTCCATCATGCCCAGCATCGAATCCCGAGCTCCCGAACGGACCGAAACCAACAGCGGATTCTTGATATCCCCAAACTTTTTGCCAGACTCCTTCTCAAGCCACTTGACTGCCTTCTCCAATTCACTGGCTAGCTCTGCTGGATACTTGCGACCATTCTTGTAATAGTTGACGCAAACCTCGGTCGTAATCGTAAAGCCGGAGGGTACCGGAAGTCCGATCTTGGTCATCTGAGCTAGGTTGGCACCCTTGCCCCCCAACAGGGCCTTCATGTCCCCGCTGCCGTCGGTTTTGGATTTGCCAAAGAAATAGAT
>JBJTAQ010000614.1:0-1245 GCA_046090945.1 Pirellula sp. | reverse complement strand
CAACACGACGCTGAGCCTGGGCGTTACAACCGCTGCGCTCTTGCGCTGAGGTCCCAAGTCCTCCCCAAGCAGATGTGTGCTGGCAGAACGAAAACAAGGTTCCACCGCCGGTGATGGAAACCAAGGTGGTTTCCACTCAATAACGATTGCATACGACCCGGGGTTATTCCCAAAAGTTGGTACTTGAGTGTTCGACTCGCAAGCGAAATTAGATGCCGCGAAGAAGGGAGACTCTCAATCCAAGGGAGAGCTCCTGGACCGCTTTCGACCTTATTTGAACGTGATTGCTCAGCGGATGCTCGACGACAGGCTCAAGGGGCGGATGGATTTTAGCGATGTCGTCCAAGCGACTTATCTCGAAGCATCGAGAGACTTTCCATCCTTCCGCGGCGAGTCGATTGAATCCTTTTTGGCGTGGCTTCGGCATATCCTTCGCAACAACATTTCATCGGTCCATCAAGAGCATTTGGCGACTCAGAAGCGGTCGGCCAAGCTTGAGGTGCCGATGAATCGCGCGAGCAACAACGATTCGAATCCGTTGCCATTAGATCAGTTGATCCCCGCCGAGACATCGACACCCAGTCAGCGAATGATGCGGAGTGAAGCTGCAGCGGCTTTGGCGGCGTGTATCGAGCATTTGCCTGAGACTCAAGCCGATGCGATCCGGATGCGGTATTTGGAGGGGATGTCCTTGAAGCAGATCTCTGAGCAGATGAACAAAACCGAGATGGCTGTCGCTGGACTGCTCAAGCGTGGGTTGCAAGGCTTAAGAGAAGAGTTGTCCCGGATCAAATCGGGGAACAGCTCTTTTTGGTAATGACTTTTCACAACAATCATCTCTAACGCAACGAAGTTTTTCACAGTGGCAACAGGATCAACGAACCCATCAATCCCTCAGGTTAGCGATTCGACTTGGCAGGCGGCCTGGATGTTAGCCAAGCGGGAATGGATTCGATTTTTTCGGCAACCTTTTCGAGTCGTTGCCGCTTTTGGGCAGCCGATTCTATTTTGGCTAGTCTTTGGGACAGGATTCCACAGCGCGTTCCGAGGGGGTGGGGGCCAAGGGAGCTACATGGGATTTTTCATCCCGGGGACGGCAGCATTGATCCTGTTGTTTACTGCGATTTTTTCCACCATATCGATCATTGAAGACCGCCGCGAGGGGTTTTTGCAAGGTGTATTGGTGTCGCCGAGCAAGCGTTGGGGGATTGCGATCGGTAAGGCCCTTGGTGGGGCTGCGATCGC
>JBJTAQ010000613.1:0-5419 GCA_046090945.1 Pirellula sp. | reverse complement strand
GCTACTTGGTCATGCAATCAACCCTCCTTTGTCTTTGACACGGTTCAGGTCCTGCGAGCCGAGCACAAGCAGAGGCGTGTGTGCGGGTTGAAGTTCTTCAAGGACTTTGGTTTGCGTTGGAAGAATGCTGACGGCAGCTTGATCCAAATCGACGATCCTCGCTGGGATCCCATCTGGGAAACTTGCGGTGAGCTCGGCATTCCTGTTTTGATGCACACCGCCGATCCGAGTGCGTTTTTTCGTCCTTTGGACACGAGTAACGAACGTATCGGAGAGCTTCAGGCTCGACCCGAATGGGCGTTTGTTGGCCCCGAGTTTCCCAGCCGCGAGTCGCTGCACCAGGCTCGCAATCGCGTGATTGCCAAACACCCGAAGACCAAATTCATCGCGGCGCATTTTGGCAATGATGCCGAGAACCTTTCCGAGCTTGCCGAATGGCTCGAAAGCTACCCGAATCTCTACGTCGAGTTTTCCTCGCGCATCAACGAACTGGGGCGGCAGCCCTATACAGCTAGGCGGTTCTTTGAGAAATACCAGGACCGAATCCTCTTGGGTACCGATGGTCCGTTCCCTGAGGAGCGATTGCGCATTTACTGGCGTTTTCTCCAGACGTATGACGAGTACTTCCACTACTCCGAAAAAACTCCACCTCCACAGGGAGACTGGCGGATTTATGGAATAGGACTACCCCCTGACATCCTCAAAAAAATCTATTCGACCAACGCTTGCCAAATCATACCAGGACTAGAGAGCAAGGTACGTGCGTTCGAGCAGCAAACCGTAATCCCTTAGTAGATTCCGCGAAAGATCTATAGATTCGCTCAAGTTTACAGTTCGCAGGCTCGGATGGTCGCCGTCACCAACTCATCGACCTCGGCCTGCGTGTTGTAGAAATAAAATGAAGCTCGGGCGCTGACACCGAGCCCAAAGCGTTCGTGCAAAGGCATCGCGCAGTGATGTCCGACACGTATCGCAACACCTGAGGCGTTCAAGTACTGGCCAATCTGGTCGGCATGAATCCCAGGTACAAAAAACGACACAATCCCGGTCTTGTCCTCGATCTTAGGCCCTAGTACACGCAATCCCGGGACCACCGAAAGCCCCTCGATGGCACGTTTTGCCAACCGTCGCTCGTGCTCCAAAATCGCTTGGCTACCTACCCGAGTCAGATACTCCAGCGCCGGTTTCATCGCAATCGCTTCCACGATCGGACCTGTGCCGGCTTCGAATCGATGCGGTCTGTCCGCAGGAACAAAACCCGACTTGCTGACCGACTTGATCATGTTCCCACCCCCTAAAAAAGGTGGCATCGATTCGAGCAGATCGCTTTTACCGTAAAGGACTCCGATTCCGGTCGGACCCAGCATCTTATGGCCGCTGAAAACTACCCAATCGGCATCCCACTGCGTCGGGGAAACACTGCCGTGGGGAACACTCTGCGCAGCATCCACCAATACTTTGGCTCCGACACGATGAGCCGCATCGACGATGCTGCGCACGGGATTGATGGTCCCCAGGACATTCGACACAGCTGAAAGTGCAACGAGTTTGGTTCTAGGACTTAGGAGCCGATCCAGGGATTCGATGTCCAAGTGATAGTCGTCTCGGACTCCGAGCCAACGAATCACTGCTCCGGTTCGCTCGGCGAGCTGCTGCCAGGGGACAATGTTGGAATGATGCTCCATCTCGGTCAAAAGGATTTCATCGCCCGATCGAATCTGGGCATCTCCCCAACTGCGAGCCACCAAGTTGATCGAGGCGGTCGTACCCGATGTGAAGATGATTTGCGAGGAAGATTCCGCATGCAGCCAGGCGGCCAGCGCGCTACGCGATTGCTCCATGGCCTCAGTGGTCTCGGCCGCGAGTTGATGACCACTGCGATGCACATTGGCATAATGCGTCCGATAGACCCTGCTCATGCAGTCGATCACCGACGTCGGACGCTGGGACGATGCTGCGTTGTCTAGATACACCCAAGGCTTGCCGCAAGGTAGCTTTTCTGCCAGGATCGGAAAGTCATCACGGCATGTATCGATCGCGATCGCAGGAAGCGTAGGCTGATAACCAGCTACCATCCTGGGTTTGGAAACCAGAGGCGCACTTGCAAGCGAAGCTCCTTTAGCAATCGCCACAATGCGCTGGACCATCGAATGCAGACCATTGCTGCGCATCGGCGTCAAAAAAGACTTGAGCTTGATCCCATCGAAAAACTCCTCTACGGGGAACTCAAGGATATCGGCGGCCTTGCGACCCGAGTAGGCCGCTAAAAGAATAGCCACTAGTCCCCGAACCATCGGAGCGTCGCTGGACCCTCGAAAGTCAATCTTGTCCCCATGCAAACTCGGCACCAACCAAACCATGCTTTGGCAACCAAGCACACGGTACTGCTCGGTCTGATACTCCTTGGGTAAATCAGGCAATGCCTGTCCGAGCTCGATCAAGTAGGCGATGCGCTCTTCGGGAGAATCCAGATCCTCCATTTCATCGCGGATATCCTCAATCGTAATCCGCGGGCTTGATGGGTTCATCGATTAAAAAATCCCAAGTTGATCTCTAGCATCTTCGGTCATTTTGTCTGGGGTCCATGGTGGATCCATCACAACCTTGATGTCGACAACACCGACCCCAGGCAGTTCTTCGATAACTTGTCGACTGTTGGCAACCAATTGCGGACCTGCCGGGCACATCGGGCTGGTCATGGTCATCTCGACGTTGACATCCTGCTTGCCATCTTGTCCCGGTTGAATATCGACGACATAGATCAGTCCAAGATCCACGATGTTGACGAACAACTCAGGGTCGATCACCCGTTTGAGTTCCTCGCGAACTTGGTCCTCGCTGATCGTGACGGCCGAGTTGGCTTGGCTATTTGGTTCTGGATTCTCCGACATCTTTGCACCTCTGGATGGGTTCGCCGTTTTTTCGGTATGCACTAATGAAGTGCGACGTAGATTTTTCCTGAGTCAATCTTGACCGTATGGCTCGGTGTGTCCTCGGTTGCAGGCATGCACATGGCTTTTCCGCTCGTGACGTCGAATTTGGCTCCATGCCGAGGACAGACCAAGCATTTGCCATCGAGTTGGCCGTCTCCGAGGGTCCCTCCATCGTGCGTGCACATGTCCTCGATGCAGTAGACCTGGCCGTCGATCTCGACTAGGACTACGAAGCGATCGTCGACTTCGAACGTCTGAGGTTGATTCGGGCGGATCTGCTCCCTGGGGCAGACATAGTGAAACTGAGACATCTTTTTTGGTTCTTTAGTCGTACTGCCGAACTTGGCGTGCGATCGCTGCCCCGAGAGCCTCGCGGACGCTCTCGATGGTGATGCGGTCGAAGATCTGTTGGAAAAAGCCGGTGACAATCATTCGGATCGCCTCGGAACGAGTGAATCCTCGGGACTGCGCGTAGAAAATCAATTCCTCGTCGACACGTCCGCTGGTGCTCCCGTGAGTGCACCGTACGTCGTCGGCGTTGATTTCCAACCCAGGAATCGAGTCGGCTCTAGCCGCATCGCTGAGCATGAGGTTGTCGTTGCGTTGGTAACCGTCGGTCTTCTGAGCCCCTTGGCTTACCTTGATCATCCCCCTCCAAACCGTACGCGAGCGGTCCTGAAGAACGCTCTTGTAGAGGAAGTCGCTGGTGCAATGGGGCGCTTTGTGATGCTGCAATGTGTTGTACACCAGATGCTGTCGGTCCTGCGTGAACATCACACCATTGACTTGACTGCTGGCTCCTGCATCGACCAAATCGACTCGCTGATCGACTTGGGCGAACCGCGATCCCATGGCAGCCACTGTCCACTGCAACTGAGCATCCTTGCCGACCGAGGCTCGTTGATGGGCAAAGTGCCAACATCCCTTGCCCCAATCCTGGAGATTCACATACCTCAGGTGACTGTTTCCATGTTGGATCAGTTCGACTCCACCGCAGTGGAACCCCTTGGCCGATGCATCGGGACTGGCCGATTCAAACAGAACGGTCGCCTCGGCTCCCTGTTCCAAGACAATCAGTGTGTGAGAAAGATCGACTTGTCCATCGGCCAAGGAAGCGTGCAGATGGATCGGATGATCCACGGCAACGTTGCGGGGTACGTAGACAAAAAAACCATCGCTCCACATCGATGCTTGCAGGGCCGCGAATCGGTCGCTCTTCGGGCAGATCAGGCTGTGCAAGTAGCGCTCAACGAGTGCCGAGTGATCCCGAGCGCATCGAGAGAGAGAGCCGACAACCACGCCACGCGCTGCAAGCTTCTCGTCGAGAGACTCGGAAACGACCAAGCCATTGACGCTCCTGCAACTTGCCGAAACATCGACTCCCTCGAGCAGTCGGACCGGCGTGCCCTCAGCAATCTGTACGGACTCCTCTAGATTTGGAGCGAACTTGCTAAGCTTCAGCCCTCGAAAATCAGATCGCATCCAATTCTCATCGCGGGGGTTGGGCCAATCGAGCGATTGGAAGGTATCCCAGGCTTCTTTGCGTTTTGCGGAAAGCCAAACAGGATCGATCCTCTTTTCGAGCAACCGATCAAAGGCCGCTTGGCCAAACGTCTCTGCGGATTCGAGTCGATCTGAAACCAGTGTTGTTGTCATGGCGATTAACCTACGGACCCTTCCATCTGGAGTTGAATCAGGCGGTTCATCTCCACTGCGTATTCCATGGGAAGCTCCTTCACGAGTGGCTCGATAAATCCGTTGACGATCATGGTGCTGGCCTCGGCCTCCGAGAGCCCCCGACTCATCAGATAGAACAACTGCTCTTCGCCGATCCGAGAGACGCTAGCTTCGTGACCAATGCTGACATCCTGATCGAGAATTTCGATATAGGGGTACGTATCGCTCTGACTCTTGGAATCGAGGATCAAGGCATCGCAAACGACGTTGGACTTGGATTTCCTCGCATCTTTCTCGACGCGGACCAATCCGCGATAGCTGGCTCTTCCGCCGTTTTTCGAGATCGATTTGCTGATGATCTGCCCGGTGGTATGAGGAGCGGCATGGACGAGTTTCGCTCCGGCGTCTTGATGCTGACCGGCGGATGCAAAAGCGATCGAGAGGATCTCTCCGCGCGCACCGGGTTCGAGCATGTAAACGGCAGGATACTTCATCGTCAGCTTGCTGCCCAAATTTCCATCGACCCACTCCATGGTGGCATCGGCATAAGCAACCGCGCGTTTGGTGACCAAGTTGTAGATGTTGTTTGCCCAGTTTTGGATGGTCGTGTAACGGCAACGACTCCCCCGCTTGCAAATGATTTCAACCACTGCCGAGTGGAGCGATTCGGACGAATACATAGGAGCCGTACAGCCTTCGACATAGTGAATGCTGGCCCCTTCATCGACGATGATCAAGGTCCGTTCGAACTGCCCCATGTTTTCGGCATTGATCCGAAAGTAAGCTTGGAGCGGAAAGTCGATCTTGAC
>JBJTAQ010000612.1:0-10017 GCA_046090945.1 Pirellula sp. | reverse complement strand
GGATAATGATCCTTGGGGATATTACATTTATTCCGTGATCAAGCAGGGGTCGATCAATTTGGCTTTTGAAAGCATGCGAATGGCGATTCCTGATGCAAAGTTCTTGGGGCTTCGCAGCAGCGACTTCGAGCGTTGTCAGCTTAAGGAAAACGTCACGATCAAGCTCGACGACAAGGACAAGAAGCGTGCCAAGCAAATCGCTTCGTATCCATGGTTTTCCGAGAAGAAGCACTGGCAAGCGGAGATCAAGCAGATGCTGACGAACGACTTCAAATTGGAGGTCGAGGCCTTGATCAGTCGCGATATTAGTTATGTGACCGAGAAGTACGTTCCCGAGCGTCTCAAGAACAGCGATTGGCTCGATTGATAGCTCGGTGGCCGTCAGGTTCGATTCCTCTCTAGGCGCAGGCCGCTGGCCCGGTTTGTGGAAGCCCCAATGAGCGAGACTACTAGCCATCGAAGTTTGAGTGTTCAGAGCGTTGAGCGAATACTTCCAAAAGAGTATCTCGCAGGTCCTTTGTCGGTCGATGACCAGAGGCTCGAACAAGCGGCAATCGAGCTGGCGAAAGCTCTTCAGAAGCGGGCATCGGAGTTGCAAACACCTCAGGAGCGACGCCAACAGGCCGAGCTTGATCGGATGCTTGAGCATCCCGAGGACAAGGCAACGCTGACTCAGATCACCGACCAAAGTTTTCGTAGCAATTCACCGGGTCGGGTGGTTGATCAAATGGTCCATATCTTGGACGTCCAGGGGGTGCCGCGATTCTTTAGCATGTTCGATCAGGCTCTTTTAAAAGGTTTTCAATCGTTTGGAGAGTATCTTCCGGGGGTTGCCGTCCCGCTGGTCAAAGAGAAGATGCGGAAGGAGACGGCCAATGTGATTTTGCCGGCCGAGGAGGACAAGCTCCGGGGGCATTTATCGGAGCGGACCCAGGAAGGGGTCCGGATGAATGTCAATTTTCTCGGCGAGGCGATTCTTGGGGAGCAGGAGTGCCGCAAGAGGCTCGATCGGTATCTCGCGGCACTACAGTTGCCGGAGATCGAGTGTGTATCGATCAAGATTTCGACGCTTTATTCCCAAATTTCGGCTTTGGCTCGCGAACACACGATTCGGATGGTATCGGATCGACTGGAACTGCTTTATCGGGCCGCAGCCAAAGAAAAGTTTGTACGTCCCGACAAGACAGCGGTTTCGAAGTTTGTTTATCTAGACATGGAGGAGTATCGTGATTTGAGTCTCACTGCCGAGATCTTCATGCGAACCCTCGACCGGTCAGGGATGGAGAAGGTGCGGGCTGGAATTGCCTTGCAAGCTTACGTGCCGGATTCGGCATTGGTGCAGCAGTCGATCACTCACTGGGCGTCAAAACGCATCAAGCAGGGAGGTGCACCGGTGACGATTCGGATCGTCAAGGGAGCCAATATGGAAATGGAGCGGGTCGAAGCGTCCCTGCGAGGGTGGCCGCAAGCACCTTATCGGTCCAAGTTGGAGACCGACGCGAATTACAAGCGGATGCTTAAGTATGGAATGGAACCCGAGCGATTGAAAGCCGTTCAGCTTGGGATCGCTTCGCACAATCTGTTCGATCTTGCGTACGCGATGGTTTTGTCGGTGGCGACCCGTTCGCTCGATTGCGTGCAATTTGAGATGCTCGAAGGGATGGCTAATCACCAGCGCCGAGCCATTTTGGAGCTATCGCGGCAGCTTTTGCTCTATGCACCTGCTTGTTATCGAGAGGAGTTCATCAACGCGATCGGGTATTTGATTCGACGGCTCGATGAGAACACTGGACCGGACAACTTCTTGCGGCATGCTTTCAAGATCCAGGTAGGCAGTTCAACTTGGCAGCGACTTGAAAATGGATTCATCGAATCGCTTCGGAGGATCGACCAGGTGCCTTGCGATGCGCGAAGGACACAGGACCGAAACACTGCCCCGGTCAAGCCGGCGGCGCCAGCCAATTGGCGGCGGTTTAGCAACGAACCCGATACGGACTTTTCGCTACGGTTGAATTCCGCTTGGGCCTCTCGAATCGTCAAAGACTGGATGCCGCGATGCGATTCGAATGCTCCGAGTGTGCCGCTTTCGATTGGGTCCCAAGAGCAGCACGGTAGCGGCAGCGCGATCGAATCGAACGACCCATCTCGCCCGGGAGTGATATCGGCGAGGTATCGTCAAGCTGACGAGTCGCAATTGAAATTAGCGTTGGAGTGTCTCAAGCGAGATCCTGCGGGTTGGGGATCGATGGATCCTCAAGCTCGCTATGAAATTCTTCGCACTGTGGCTCAGGAGTTGCGAGTGGCGCGGGGGGATTTGATCGGGGCGGCGATCCTCGATGCTGGCAAAACGATCACCGAGAGCGATCCGGAGGTCAGTGAAGCGATCGACTTCGTCGAATTCTACGCACGCTGCGCGCTCGATCTGCAACTTCAGCGAGGCCAAAGGGTTGCACCCGCTGGGCCGGTAGTCGTCATCAGCCCATGGAACTTCCCGATCGCGATTCCTTGCGGAGGCATCGCGGCAGCTTTGGCGGCTGGCAATACGGTTCTGCTCAAGCCGGCTTCGGACACCGTTCTACCTGCGTATCTGCTATGCCAATGCTTTTGGAAGGGAGGCGTCCCCCGCGAGGCCTTGCAATTTGCTCCTAGCAGTGGCGGTTTGATCAGCAAGGTTTTGCTTGGCGATCCGGCGATCGCAAGGGTGATTCTTACCGGGGGCACCGACACGGCCTTGAAGATGCTTGATGCCAACCCCAAGTTGCCACTGCTTGCCGAGACAGGGGGCAAGAACGCCACGATTGTCAGCGGGCTTTCAGATCGAGATTTGGCGATCAAGAATCTACTGCACAGCGCCTTTTCGCATGGTGGTCAGAAGTGTTCAGCGACCAGTCTCGCGTTGCTCGAGCGCGAGATTTTCCAGAGCAAGGAGTTTCAGGAGCAGTTCGCCGACGCTGTCATGAGTCTGCGAGTCGGATCGGCTTGGGATTTGTCGACCAAGATTGGGCCACTGATCAGGCCTCCGTCGGGCGATCTGCTGCGGGGTTTGAAGGAATTGGAACGGGGTGAGAAGTGGTTGGTGATGCCCTCACAAGTTGGGGACAATCCGTCCCTGTATTCACCGGGAGTCAAGTGGAATGTGCAATCGGGTAGTTTTACGCACTGTACGGAACTCTTTGGACCGGTGTTGGGAGTCATGGGATTTGATCGGCTCGATGAGGCGATTCGGCTTGTGAATGCGACAGGATATGGACTGACCAGCGGGTTGGAGTCCCTTGATGATCGCGAGCAGCAGATTTGGAAAAAGTCGATCCGGGCGGGGAATCTTTACATCAATCGTCCGACCACCGGGGCGATTGTGCTGAGGCAGCCTTTTGGCGGGTTGGGCAAGAGTTCCTTTGGCCCGGGGACAAAGGCAGGGGGGCCGAACTATGTGACGATCTTGCATCGGTGGGATGATGCATCTGGGATAGGATCGATCGATGCGGGGATCAAGCCGCAGCAGGCAATGCTTGTGAAGTTCTGGGATAAATTCGATACGACTGCCAAGGACCTTTTAAGTGTCGATCCTTCGGTAGCCGGGGATCTGAGTAAGCTTCGTCGGGCCCTGGTCACCTACGATCGCTTTGCTCGCGAGGAGATCCATCAGGACCACGATCATTTTAGGCTTGTTGGGCAAGACAACTATCGACGATATCTGCCGGTCAGCCCGTTGCACATCCGAGTCACACAACACGATAGTCTATGGGGGGTGATCGCACGGTGTGCAGCGGCGATTTCGGCCGGAGCTGTGGCGGTCGTCAGCTGCGATCCGGGGCTTGAGGATTCGAAGATTGAGGCATTCGAGCGAGCCACGCTGGCCTGGGCTGGCAAGATCGAATGGGTCGAACAGAGTGACGAGCAGCTTTGCCAAGAGATCCAGGCAGGTCGAGTGCAGCGGTTGCGTTACGATGGCGCGGAGCATGTGCCAGAGATGATCCGGCGTGCTGCTCATGGCTCCTACACCTTTGTTGCCGACAGCCCGGTCAGCATCGAGGACTTCGAGTTGCTTTGGTATGTCGTCGAGCAGAGCGTCTCGTTCGACTACCATCGGTATGGAAATTTGGGGCCTCGGGCTGAGGAGCCGAGGAGTCCGGTGTTGTAGTCTAGCAAGGCCGAGGCCCGAGCCGGATTGATCCCTACATTCGGCATTTTGCGATAGGTTGGCAAGGTCCATCGATCGCCTAGAGAATCTCAGGCGAAGCGTTGGTCTAGAGTGTTAGGCTGTCGGAAAACAAGCCGAGACACCATAAGGCGAAAGCTGCTTTTACTTTGAGCAACTGTCCTAGTTGGTGTTCTTATGATTTTGTATGCCATGCGACTCTCACGCACCCGCCTTTCGCTCGCTTTGGGTTTATCGGTAATCTTAAGTTCGAGCGGATATTCGCAGGCTCCCTTGGGTGACTCCAGCGATCCGAGTGTCCGTCAGAAGCAGTACGATACTCTGGCCCAGGAGGTGCGGGTCTGGGATGAGCAGCATCGATTGTTGCGAAAGGCCGTGAAGTTGGTCTCGCCGACGGTGGTTCACATTGAGGCGACCAAGGAGGAGGCTGTGCAAGAGGTTTCGCTCGATGCGAGGTTGGATAAATCCAAGGCCAGGACCAAGCGGATCGAGGAAGCCGGTGCCGGAGTGGTGATCGAGCATCAGGGCCGCGATTATGTGCTAACCAATCGGCACGTGATCCAATCGGCGCAGGTACAAGACATCCGCGTAGAGACGTTTGATGGAGTGCCTTTGCAGATTGTGAAAATCACCGAGGATCCTTCGACGGATCTTGCGGTGATGGATGTCGGTCGAAGCGATTTGGCCGCCTGTCGATTGGGAGACAGCCGCACGCTCGAGGTTGGCGAATATGTGTTTGCGGTTGGAAGTCCTTTTGGATTGAATCATTCGGTGAGTTTTGGGATCGTCAGTGCCAAGGGGCGGCGGAATTTAGAGCTTGGGAACAAATCGATTGTTTATCAGGATTTCATCCAGACCGATGCCGCGATCAATCCAGGGAACAGCGGCGGACCGCTGATGAATTTGCGAGGAGAGGTTGTTGGGATCAATACAGCGATCGCAAGCAACTCAGGGGTCAACGAGGGGATTGGTTTCGCGATTCCGATTCAACTTGCTATGGCCGTTGCTACGCAATTGATTGAGCGGGGAGAGTTGCACAGGTCCTATTTAGGGGTGAGTGTCGAGCGGGCCTTCAACGTCGATCCCCAGGGTGGGCTTCAGAGCCAGCGGGCCCGGGGAGCGTTGGTAAAGGTGGTCAAGCCGAATAGTCCGGCCGAAGCGGCGGGGCTTCGTTATGGCGACGTGATCTTGATGTTTGATGGAGTTGCCGTCGAGAATGACGAGCATTTGGTGCAGATGGTCGGATTGAGCCCGTCGGGTCGACCGGTGGAGTTACAAGTGTTGAGAGAGCGTGCTACGTTGCAATTGACCGCCAATTTGACACCGATTTCGACGGGCCGCTAGGACTAGCGTCTGGCTATAATCTTCTGCCAACCCGTAGAATGCCCACCACCATTGAGTCTCCGTAAAGACCTGTGATTTAAAAGCGACTTGGCGAACCTGTTAGTTCATAGGGTTTTCTACTCTCTTTTGCAGTATGCTAAATAATTTGTTGTAAATCGTTCAGAATAATTTGATCTACATGAGGAATCTGTTAACCTTTAGGGTTCGTGGAACTTTTTCTGGATTTAATTTCTTTTGCTGAGCTAGGAGGTTTCTTATGCGGAGTCAATCTCGAAGGGGCTTTACGCTCGTAGAGTTGCTCGTGGTGATCGCCATTATAGGCATCCTGGTTGGACTACTGCTTCCCGCGGTTCAAGCCGCTCGCGAGGCAGCTCGTCGAATGTCTTGTGGAAACAACATTCGGCAGCTTGGTTTAGGCATTTTGAACTATGAGTCGGCTTACAAGCGTCTGCCTGCTGGGGCAACAGGACCGTGTTCGTATAATCCGTGGAGTGTTCACGATGTGGACATGAACGTGGGTAGGATGCCGATCAACCGGTATTCGGTTTTTGTTTCGATTTTGCCGATGATCGAACAGCAACAGTTGTATACCGACATCCAGAATCAGCGACCTTTCTTCCGCTCAACATGGGACATGCAGGGCAACTTTTTGCCTTGGCGGACGCAGGTTGCATCGTTTCGATGTCCATCGGATCCGGGTCGCTTGAATCCGGATGCCAACTGGGATTATGACGGAACGGGGCGTGTTAATTATGCAGCTTGTTATGGGGATACGGTCCTTTATGTCAACCACGCTTGGCACCCTGCTGCCAGCCGGGGGGCGTTCCAAGGCCGCTATGCAAGAAGATTGGCTGAGATCACCGATGGTGCAGCTTACACGATCCTTCTAGGTGAGATTGGCACGACACCCTCACAGAATTTGGGAACGGGTGCTGGCAAGTTGCGGATCCAAGGCGCGCGATGGCAAGCGGCTGGCGCTGCGGCCGTTCAAACTCCGATTGGCTGTAGAAATGCCAAGCTGGGTGATCGTTACAATCCGGCGGTCGTCAATCAAAGTGATCTGTGGCACTCACAGGGGATGCGATGGCACGATGGCGACTACAACCACGCATCGATTCAAACGATTCTTCCTCCGAACTCGGCGTCTTGCAATAACCAACTCTGGGACTGGGGGATCTCCTCGGCATCGAGCTATCACGGACCTGGAGCGCACGTTGTTTTTGCAGACAACAACGTTCGTTTCATCCCTAATTCGGTCGATGCGGGGGATGCCGGACGCCAAGCTCCTGAGGGGATTGATGGCGCTCTGTCAAACCTTCCCAGCCCTTACGGTGCCTGGGGGGCTATGGGAACTAAAGACGCTGGTGATTTGTGGGATGCAGCCAGCATCGAGTAGTTGCCAGGGAGTCAAAAACAGCAAAAATGTTCGAGACGGTCGGTTATTTGCCGGCCGTCTTTGTGTTTAAGTCAACTAGTTTATTAGACCAGTAAACGGGTGGGGCATGGAAATTGATATCGCTACGGCCAAGCAATGGATGGATGATTGCAAGGACGCGCAGGGCCAAGCTGTGTTTTTCCTAGATTGTCGGGAGCCCAGCGAGCACCAGGTGGCCAGCATCCAAGGAGTCCGCTTGGTGCCGATGAGCCAATGGCCACCGAGTCAGGAGGTGTTCGATGCCATGCAGGGAAAGCGAGTGGTTGTCTTATGCCACCATGGTGGCAGATCGCTGCGTGTAACGAATTGGCTTCGAGCGAATGGATTTCCGACGGCGGTAAGTATGTCCGGAGGGATCGATCGTTGGAGTTTAGAGATCGATCCTACGATCCCTCGATATTGAGCTTTCGGTCGATCGTGAAGTTCCAGTGAATTGGTCTCCGAGGTGGGCTTGCTCAATACCGGCCCTGAGTCCAAACTAATTCCCGTGGGTTTTCCTCTTTAAGTGAATCTCGTGTGGTGTTTGGATGAGAGCAATTATTTCGCAGTTTCGTTTTTATTCAGGTCATGCTTCCGGTTGTTTTCTGGGAACGAGCCTTTTGCTACTTGGTAGTGGGCAGTTACTAGCTCAGGAAAAAGCCGAGAAAAAGGAGTCTGTGGTACGACCTAGACCTGAGGAAGTCGAGGTCCCTGAGGGGCTTGACGATGTAGCGGCCAAGCAGCACGTAGCGATACAGTCGATGACGTCACCTTGGGGGTATTGGGGCTATCGGCCTGAGAGTTATAGCAGTTGGACCAACCATTCGAATCGTTTGATACCGGTCTATGTATTTGGGGGGACACTGGGTTCCTACACCGGAGCCAATAGCATCTACCGTGATGCCGAGCGGCTCAAGGCACTCTACGGGACCGAGCCTGTCCATACGGTGAATCCGGAGGCTCTGTATGCGGACCAAACCGATGTGTATCGATTGCAGAACGAGGCGATAGCAAGTGGCAAGAAAAAGTACGTATTTCTAGTCGTCTTCGACGGTATGGATTGGCAAACGACTTGGGCTGCATCGATCTATCGCAATCGGAGGGTGGCTTACACGGAGGGACGCGGCAAGGGACTTGTTTTCCAGGACTACAATCGTTGCCAGACCGACTTCGGATACTTCGTGACCTCGTCTTTGGGCGAGGAGGTCGACACGGATGTCGATGCACAGATTGACAAGAAAGCGTCGACAAAATTCGGGGGTTACGATTCCCGGCTAGGTGGCAACGCTCCTTGGGAGCCGTTCAAGGACCCACAGTATTTAATTGGCCGCAATACGCAGTCGCCTCATGTCGTGACCGATTCGTCGTCGTCGGCAAGTTCGATGACGGCTGGGGTTAAGATCCTCAATGGAGCGATCAACATCCGGCCTGATCGGACGCATGCCGAGACGATTGCTCAGTGGGCGCAGCGAGAGAAGGGGTTTGCGGTCGGTACGGTCACGAGCGTCCCGATTAGTCATGCAACACCTGCAGCGGCTTATGCGGTAAATGTCAGCCGTGATGACTATCAGGATTTAACCCGAGACATGCTTGGGCTCGCTTCGGTGAGTCACAAGAACAACCCTTATCCTGGTCTGGATGTTGTCTTAGGTGCGGGGTATGGTGAGAGTACCAAATCGAATGCCGGCCAAGGAGAAAACTTCGTCCCAGGCAATCGCTATCTTGCAGATGCGGATCGCGATGCAGTCGATGTGTCCAAGGGGGGCCAGGATGCCAAGTATGTCGTAGCCGAACGGACCGCGGGTGTAGCGGGCTTGGAGGTTCTCAATCAAGCGGTTCGCAAGGCCGTTGATGGCAAGCATCGATTGTTGGGATTCTTTGGGGCCAAGAACGGTCATCTACCTTTTCAGACGGCTAATGGCGACTACCGGCCTGTGGCGACCGTTAAGGGAATCGAGCAATACACTCCTGAGGATTTGGCGGAGAATCCAAAGCTACACGAGTTGACACAAGCTGCCATTGAAGTCTTGTCCAGTAGGAGCGATCGTTTCTGGTTGATGGTGGAATCAGGGGATGTCGACTGGGCCAATCATGCCAACGACATCGACAGTTCGATCGGAGCGGTCTTCAGCGGCGAACAAGCCGTTTTGGAGATTTTTCGCTGGATCGAACGCAAGGGGGCTTGGGACGATTCTCTGGTGATCGTTACGGCTGATCATGGGCATTATTTCAACTTGGTCCAACCCGAGGCGTTGATACCGACGGACAAGCCGTAAGTGTACAGGTTCGAGTTAAATCTAGTTCTAAGTTGTTGTTCTCGACAGGAGATTCCAAGCAGCGCTAGCAGGCCAAGTCAGATCCGAGAGGACTTGGTGCAAGCCCAAGAAGCCTTGGAGTGCAAACGCGTATCCGGTCACGAAGACCAGCAGGTTCATAGGCACCAGGAAGAGCCACAGGAAGCGTTTCGGGTAGTTTAGGATCAGTTGGTTGGTTTCCGGGAAACGTAGTTGGACGTAGACGCTCAGCAGATGATAGGCCACCCCAACGCCTAGGACGAAGCTTCGTAGGAAAGCCGGAAGCAGCAGGGCACTCAGGAGCCACAGGACGATTGAGGCCGTCGGTAAGAAGTAGGGGCTGGTCCGGATGAGCCAATTATCTTCGGCCAGCCATGGTGATGGTGGGGAGGGATCGGAGCTGCTTTTCCTCGGTATTCCGAACTTGGTTTTTACCCAGCCGAGGATGGTCGAGGTTGGTTGCAGGAGGAAAAACGCTAGGACGGCTTGAGTGAATCTGCGTTCGTAGCGAATTGCTGTTTTAAGGATCTTTGAGGAGACCCAATTGGAGCGGGCTAGGGTGAGGGTTAGGACTGCCCCGGCCCAGAACATCGCGGCATAGATTGGATATTTTGTGGATCTGGCGAGCCAGATAGCCAGGGCCACGACGATCAGTGGGCTCAGTGCGGCCAGTGCGTAGGCCGTCGGCCACTGCAAGACACGCACGATGCGATCCAAATGCTTGGCAATCACCTTCTGACCCCTCCAGACCTGCAGAAACTCCCGCGACAACTCCCAAAGGACCTTGGATTTTACCCCTGCGCGGG
>JBJTAQ010000611.1:0-1116 GCA_046090945.1 Pirellula sp. | reverse complement strand
GCAGCATCTGCGCCGCAGCGGTGAACGTCGTCGTGGTCACAAATAGCATCGGCAGAATGGTAACCCAAGCGTACTTGCTTCGGCCCTCTTGAAAGAGCCATGTCGTCAGCAGGCACAGGGCGATGGCAGCAAGCAGTTGATTGGCGATACCGAACATGGGCCAAATGGTATCGATCGATCCGGTCCAGATGAGGCTCCCCCAACCGAGCGTCACCAGTGCAGTACTGAGCCATACGCCCAGCCACCAATCCATCTTGTGGAATTTCGGGTGGATATTCCCCAGCAATTCCTGCAGGAGAAATCTGGCGATTCGGGTCCCTGTATCGATCGTCGTCAGAATGAATAACGCTTCGAACATGATCGCAAAATGAAACCAGTATTTGACCAGCGAGTCGACCGATCCGATTGAAAAGATGCTGAAGGCCTTGGTCATGATTTGAGCCATGCCTACAGCTAGGGTCACTGCACCGCCAGTCCTTCCTCGGAGCGTTTCGCCCCCGACTTGGGCCTCGATCTGGTCCAAGTGATCGACATCGGCATTGAGTTTGGCAAGCGTCTCGGCGTACTGATGGGCTTTGGACATATCGATATTGATCGCCCAGTAGTCCCCTTGGGGAAGTGCTGCAGCGGCGATTAAAGCGCATACAGCGACGAGCCCTTCGAGGAGCATCGAACCATAACCGATCAAACGCACGTCCCGCTCGTTGTCCACCATTTTGGGAGTGGTGCCCGAGGAGACCAACGCATGAAATCCTGAAACGGCACCACACATGATGCAGATGAACACGAATGGAAAAATAGCGCCTGGGAAATAGGGCCCCCCACCGTTAGCAAAGTAGGGGTTCACTGCCGGGGCCTCGAGCTTTGGGTTCGCAACCAACACACCAATAACCAAAAGTCCGATGGTCCCTATTTTTAAAAACGAAGAGAGGTAATCACGAGGGCACAGTAGCAACCAGACCGGCAAGACCGATGCGATGAATCCGTAAAGGCATATTGCCAAGATGATCCCGTTCCTTGAGAACGTAAAGTAGGGCTCGAGCCAGGAACCTTGAACCCAAGAACCGGCCACGGTTGCAAACAAGACCGCTGCAGCTCCCAAGAGGGAGGCTTCGG
>JBJTAQ010000610.1:0-5849 GCA_046090945.1 Pirellula sp. | reverse complement strand
GCTCCCGGTAAATTCGGAAAATGCATCGCCGTGCTCCCGGTACTTGCATACAGCACCCCATCGCGCAGGCAGCAGATGGGCCGATGGATGTGTCCAAAGAACACACCGCGAATACGAGTGGAGTTTGCCGAAAAAAACGCATGCAACCGCTCGCCATTCTGAATTAGCATCGTGCGATCGATCCAATCGCAGTCGAGCGCGATGGGTGGATAATGCAGAAATATCGTCCAAGTCCGACTTGGATCCCTCCTGAATAGCTCCTCGATGGCCACTATCTGCTGCTCGCTTAGCTCGCCTCGCGGATCAATCTCTTGGGCGCCTCTTGCATCGAGAACCAAGAATGACTCTTGCGCCAAGTTGCCTCGATCGAGCGAGAACCAATAATCGAGGCGATCGGGATGGGCATGGATGCACTGGATTTTCCAATGACTTGGCAGGGACTCCAGCATGCATTCGCTGAGCGTCTTGCGATTGTCGTGGTTCCCGACGGCGGTGAATATCGGAATACCAAGTTTTGCTAGTTGCCTCCACGCCTCTTGGGTAGATCGTCCGGAATCGCCTGCGATCTGTCCGCGATGGACCCAGTCTCCGGTATGGGCAATGAAGTCAATCGGATCGCTGAACGCTTGGATCCAGTCGCATAGGGCGTCTAATCGGGACCTCGAGTCGATCCCAGGAGCGATCGGCTCGCTCGACCAGTGCGTGTCGCTGATGTGCAGTAGCCGGATCGCATCGTCCATCGTGTGAGTTGCATCTATCGGCGTGAGGGTTGAGCGGCGATTACATCGACCATGGCCTTGGCAAACCAGGGAAGATCGTCAGGCTTGCGGCTTGAGACAAAATGACGATCGACGACCACTGGGGCATCGACCCAGATGGCTCCGGCGTTTTCCAAATCGTCTTTGATCCCGAGCGAACCGGTCGTACGGACACCTCGGTAGACATTGGCGGAGATCGCCAACCAACCTCCGTGGCAGATCGCCGCGACGCATTTGTTCGTTTCCGCAAAATCGCGGATGAGGGTCTTGACCTTATCGAGTCTTCGCAAGCGATCGGGCATAAACCCACCTGGGAGCAAGACGGCATCGAATTGGCTTTCCTGCACATCGCAAATCGCCACATCGGATTTGCAGGGGTAGCCGTTTTTCCCCTCGTAGATACGGTGCGCCTCTTCCCCGGCGACTACAAACTCGGCTCCTTCTTCGATCAGCCTGAGTTTCGGATACCAGAGTTCCAGGTCTTCATAAATGTCGCCGACGAAGGCCAAAACGCGTTTCCCAGCTAGTTTTTTTTCGGTCATCTACGTGAGGGTTCCCTAAAGTGAGGTTTCCAAGTATCTTAGCGGCGATTCTCTCCAGATCCCAGTCCCCGTTTTTTGAGGGTCAGCCCCTGGGGTACAAGTGTTGGAATGTAAGTTTCTTTAATTGAGTTTTTTTGAATAGGCATCTCGATGAAACTCGGAGATTATTTCAGTGGTTCGCGATTGCAGAATGGGACTCGGGGATTGTCTTTCGAGTTATTTCCACCGAAGAAAGCCGAATTGTTGCCGGGATTGATGAAGGCGGTTGAAGATCTCCAGCGCTTTAACCCCGATTTTTTCACTTGCACCTACGGCGCCGGAGGTGCGACACGCAGCGGAACGCTGAGCCTGCTCGAGACGCTCAAGCAGCAGTACAATCTCCGCATTGCATCCCATTTGACCTGCGTCGGTTCGACGATCGAACAGCTTCGTTCGTATTTGCCCGATGCAAAGTCGATCGGAGTCGACTACATCGTTGCATTGCGAGGCGATCCGCCCAAGGGGGAGACGGAGTTCAAGCAGACCGAGGGAGGGTTGCGATATGCGAACGAATTGGTAGCGATGCTACGTCGCGAATACCCCGACTTTGGTATCTTGGTCGCCGGTTACCCAGAGGTCCATCAGGAAGCCCCTTCGGCCGAAGTCGATTTGGAGAATCTGAAACGCAAAGTCGACAGCGGTGCTGACGTGGTGGTGACCCAACTGTTCTATAACAACGAGGACTTCTATCGCTTTCGCGACCGCTGCGAACAAGCCGGGATTCGGATTCCGATCGTCCCAGGAGTCTTGCCGGTGATCAGTTTGGCGAGCATCCAAAGGATCGCTTCGTTGTGCAAGGCGGCGCTGCCTCAGGACTTTGTTACCGAGCTTGGCAAGAGCGATCAGGACGATTGGCAGTTCCAGGTCGGAACGGAGTTTGCCACCAAGCAGGTAGCCGATCTGATGCAATCGGGGATACCCGGTATTCATTTCTATGTCTTGAACTCCTCGAGAGCCACCTCAAAGGTGTTGGACTCGGTCGGTTGGTGAGCGATCCGTTCGATCAGTCTTTCTTAGCCCTCGGATGTGCCTTGTCGTAGGCGGCTTTGATGTTCGCGGTGCTGACGTGGGTGTAGATCTGTGTCGTGACGAGGCTCTTGTGGCCGAGGAGTTCCTGGACGCTTCGGATATCTGCACCGCCGTTGAGCAGATGCGTAGCAAAGCTGTGGCGGAGCGTATGAGGGCTGGTTCGAGTATCTAGGCCGCACTCTTTGATGTACTTTTCGAGCATCCTTGCCACGCTGCGTGTGGTCAACCGCCCTCCGAACTTGTTTCGAAAGGTTGCTGGCTCTTTCGTTCCGTTGGGGGCTGGACGCCGCATTTGGAAATAGGCCAGCAAGGCTTTGTTTGCGTAGGAGCCTAGTTGACCGATACGTTCCTTTCGACCTTTGCCACGAATCTTGATCGTCCCGTCGGTCAGATCGATGTCTTGATCGTTCATACCAACCAATTCACTGACGCGAAGTCCAGCGCTATAGATAACTTCGAGGATCGCCAGATCCCGACGGCCCATTTCGGTCTGTTGATTTGGCGAGTTAAACAGAGAGAGGATTTCTTCGTTGGTTAGGAAGTGGGGCAGTTTGCGTGTGCTGCGAGGGTTCCTCAACGGCTTGGCCGGATTGCTATCGACCATCTGTTGACGCTGCGCAAATTTGAAAAAGCTGCGAAGCGAGGCCAGCTTTCGGCTGATGCTCGCGCGTGCATAGCCCGCTTCGTGCAAGGCTGTCACATATCCCATAAGTTCGTTCGGGGTGATATCTCGGGGGCGACGGCTGTTTTGGCCTTGGTCGGTGATAAAGTCGGCCATATCGATTAAATCCTCACGATAGGACTTAATCGTCAAATCCGAAGCGTTCCGTTCGACGTCCAGATACCTGAGAAATTGGAGGACTTCCTGATGCATTTGGCTCTCGGAGCGAGCGATTCGAAGTGAGCTTTCAGGAGACTGTATCGGATTTTCTGCCCCGCTCCCTTCGCAAAATGATACGCTTTAGAGACTTGCTCGTGTAGCAGGCATAAACTAAGGTATTACGTTGGTTTCGGGCTCTGAAATAATCCCATTGGACATTCTTTTTTATCGGATTGCCATGCTGTTTAAATTCCTACCCTTGCTTTGGACGGCTTTTATTGCAGCGGTGATTTTATTGCCAACGATCTTGGCGTTGACTGGACGGCCCAAGGGGCCGGCTAAGCCCAAGACGCCGAAAGCCAAGAAGAAGAAAAAGAAGAAGGGGGAGCCTGACGAGGAGCAAACCGCCGAAGACACACCCGGGGAGCCTTCGCTGGATTTTGGCGACGAGTTAGCTCAGATGGAAAGTACCAAGGGATAGCATTGAGCCCTATGGAGTTGAGCCTCTAGGATGTGGTGGGCTTGGCAAGTCGATGGTTGGATGATCGCCGCGTCGATCCTTTGCGGACTTTCTTGCGCGCTGGTCGGAAACTTTCTGGTGCTCCGCAAACTGAGCCTCATTGGAGATGCGCTGAGTCACGCGGTGTTGCCCGGTATCGCCGCATCGTTTCTATGGTTTGGTAGCCGGAGTCCGTGGGTGGCCATGCTCGGTGCCGGTGTCGTTGGGGTGCTGTCGGTTTGGATGATCGAGTTGGTGCGCGGGGTCGGGAGGATCGAGGAAAGCGCTGCGATCGGAGTGGTTTTTACCGCGCTGTTTGCCTTGGGCATCATGTTGATATCTCGAGTCGAGCATGTCGATCTTGATCCTTCATGCGTGCTCTATGGAAACCTAGAGACCATCGTCCTTGAGACGATTCCAACTCCCTTGGGAGACATCCCCTCAGTAGTGATCGAACTTGGGTGCATCTGTTTGTTTAACACCATCTGCACGGCGATCTTTTGGAAGTGGTGGACTGTCTCGACCTTCGACCCAATGCTGGCTAAGGCCCAAGGGGTACCGGTTCGGTTTTTGAGTTATCTGCTTGCTGCAATGGTTGCGATGACTTGCGTCGTTTCGTTTCGTGCCGTCGGTAACATTTTGGTTGTCGCGATGCTGATCGTTCCTTCGGCGATCGCTTGGTTGTTGAGCGATCGACTTGCGGCTATGGTCGGTTGGAGTTTGGCGATCGCAACAGCAAGTAGCCTGCTTGGGCATGGTTTAGCG
The DNA here is from genome assembly GCA_046090945.1 of Pirellula sp. Lineage (GTDB taxonomy): Bacteria > Planctomycetota > Planctomycetia > Pirellulales > Pirellulaceae > JBKCUI01. The sequence goes on along the minus strand of JBJTAQ010000610.1, from coordinate 1,397 downwards.
ATCAGTTTGCCGCATGCGTTGGGATTCAAGTCGGCAAATTCTGCTGCGATGGTCGCGGTTGTTACCGGGTTGCTGCTGCTCGTTGCGATTTTTTTCGGACCAAAAAGCGGCTTGATAGGGCGCTGGCTTCATCAGCGAGAGATGCTCAAGCGAATCCTTGCCGAGGATATCTTGGCCCTTTTCTATCGGCATTTCGAATCCAAGCGAACAAGCGATGCTCACCGCGGTGCCTTTGAACTGGATGCCGAAAACATCGCACAGAAATTGCAGCAATCGCCGGCGGCGATCCAAGCTTCCCTGTCCGAGTTGGTGTCCAGACAGTGGATAAAAGGCGAAGGGAACGCTTGGTGTTTAACTCCCGAAGGGCATCAGCAAGCTCAGAACTTGGTCAGAACTCATCGATTGTGGGAGCATTACCTTCGCGAAGAGACCGGCATTTCCGACCCGCGGTTGCATGCCTCTGCCGAATCGCTCGAACACTACACGTCCTCTGAGCTTCGTGAAAGTTTAGGACAAGTCACCGGGGGACCGACGATCGATCCACACGGCAAGCAGATCCCTCCTGAAACTCCTTGAGCAACCCCATCGATGTTTGTTAGGATTTATAGCCAGCCCGGAGAGTCGATCCTTCAGAGTTTCGAAGGTTTCATCGAGCAAGTGAGCCATTGGGAGGGGATGTTCGCTGAACTTGATGGCTCGTGGGTGTGGGTTTTTCAAGAGGGCGACAAGCGTTACCAGCTAGACGGCATGCTCTACGATCGCGCAGGGGGGATCGAATACGTTGAGATCAAGGGGCGAGCGACCCGGCGGGCTTGGGAGCAGATTTGCAATCTTTTGCTCGACGATTTTCAACGTTCGAGCCCGGATGCGTTCGAGCGGCACTTGCGAGTACACGACATCGAGCAACAATGTTGGCGAAGCCCTTGCGATCCGGACTTGTACGAGAGCTGATTGCAAGTCCTGCGCGATGTTGGCTCGCGATGTTTGCTCGCGCTGTTTGCTAATTCGTTGAAAGATACATTGCCAATGACAATTCGTACGCGATTCGCCCCGAGCCCGACCGGTTACCTTCACATCGGTGGGGTGCGAACAGCACTCTTCAACTATCTGCTTGCAAAACAGGCCGGCGGTCAATTCCTGCTCCGGATCGATGACACCGATCAGCAGCGCAATGTCGACGCAGCCCTCAAGCCGATCCTCGATGGGTTTCGATGGCTAGGACTCGATTGGGACGAAGGCCCCGAGTGCGGTGGGCCTTATGCTCCCTATTTTCAATCGCAACGGCTCGAGCCCTATCAAAAGGCCGTTGAGAAACTTCTCGCGACGGGGCACGCTTATCGGGATTACGCCAAGCCCGAGGAGTTAGCCGAGCAGAAGGCACACGCGGAAAAAGAGGG
>JBJTAQ010000609.1:0-5968 GCA_046090945.1 Pirellula sp. | reverse complement strand
GTCTATTTGGAGCCCACCAAAGGCCCCGAGTTATTACTGGATAAGAAGCTCAACAACGGCGGTAGCGACCGTATCCACTCTTGGAGTATTGGGGAGTTGCCTTCGGCATTTGCAAACACGTCAGATTCTCCTGTGAGCGTTTGGACTACACTTCCTGCTAAATCACTATTCGTCCACCCAGGTCCTGAGCGCCCCGTTAGCTTGGTATGGATCAGTCCCATCGATGGCCCCATACAAATTAGCGGGTTTGTCCAAGACGCACATCCTGCCGCTGGCCTCGATGGAGTCTCCTTCAAAATTGAACACATTGCTGCACCGGAGTCGGGGCCGGCGTTAGTGCAGATCGCTCAAGTCCTCTCGAAAGCCATTCCCGACCCAGGCCCAGCACCCTCGATCCCGGTCGCCTATGCGGTTGTCGAAGGCACCCCGGTGGACGCAAGGATCCATCTGCGGGGTGATCCTGAGAAGCTAGGAGATAGCGTTCCTCGCCGATGGATTTCGATCCTCGGAGGCAATCCTTTGCAGGCCCCCACTGGAAGTGGCAGAAAGGAGCTGGCGGATTGGATTTCCAGCCATCCGCTGATGGCACGTGTGATTGTCAACCGCGTATGGCAATGGCATTTTGGTCACGGTTTAGTGCGGACGCCAAACGATTTCGGGTCGCGTGGGGAGTTGCCCAGTCACCCAGAATTGCTCGATCAACTGGCTGCTCAGTTTGTTCAGTCCGGATACAGTATCAAACAACTTCATCGCTGGATCTTAGGAACCCAGGCTTACAAGCGGAGTTCGGTTTCCACTGCCGCGCAGCGCGAACTCGATCCAGAGAATCGATTGCTGTCGCATTATACCCGTCGTCGATTAAGCGCCGAAGAGATTCGCGATAGCATCCTAGTCTGTAGTGGGAACCTCGACCGGACTGTAGGTCAGGAACACCCTTTTCCACCGACTGCGAACTGGACATTCACGCAGCACGATCCATTCAATGCGGTCTATCCAACCAATCGGCGCAGCGCAATGCTTATGGTCCAACGGCAACGCCGCCATCCCTTCCTGGCTCTATTTGACGGAGCAGACCCGAACGCCAGCACACCGGTTCGTCAAACAACCCTGGTTCCAACACAGGCACTCTATTACCTTAACGATCCATTCTTCCACGAGCAATCAGACGCGTTAGCGAAACAGTTGGGTGCCGTTTCCCAGGATAACGAAAAAGTCCAAGCGGTTTATTTACAAACCCTCCAGCGGCGACCTTCGGATGAGGAGGCTCAAGCCATCCTCGAATTCGTCAAGCTTTATCAAGGCACTGAGAGCCAAGCGTGGGCTGCCGCCATTCGGATGCTCATGGCCAGCAATGAATTCCACTTCATCGATTGATCGACGAGTAGCTGCAAACTATGGATAAACAATTGAAATTACCCATCTATCGCAGAGAAATGCTTCGCTCTTTTGTCGGTGGATCGATGCTATTTCCTGGTATTGTCCAGCAAGTTATGGCTGACGACTCGGTCAAGGAGCCCCACTTTCCCCCCAAAGCAAAGAGGGTAATTTTTCTATTCATGACAGGTGGTGTGTCGCACGTCGACACGTTTGATCCAAAGCCTGCACTGGAACGCGATCACGGCAAGGAGATCCAAGCGGATCACCCTGAAATCAAAGACCGGCCTGGCTACGAGAAGATTTTCCTCAAGCGCCCGCAATGGGAGTTTTCTAAGCATGGGCAATCAGGAACCGAGGTTAGCACACTGTTTCCCCACGTAGCGACCTGTGTCGACGACATCGCTCTAATCCGTTCGATGCATACGGCACACTCGAACCACTACAACGCTACCCTCGGGATGCACACAGGGTCTTTTGCTCAATCTCGACCTAGCATTGGCTCTTGGGTGACCTATGGCTTAGGCTCTGAAAATAAAAACTTGCCAGGCTTCGTAGTGATTGCTCCCAAGCAGACGTATGCGGGAACCCAAGTCTACGCGAGTGACTTCCTGCCGGGAGCCTACCAAGGCACTTTGGTTGTTCCTGGCTCGGAACCCATCAGCAACATTGCACCTCGCGTACCTAGCGATAAACAGCGAATGGAATTGGATCTGCTTGAGAAGCTCAATCAAGGGCATTTGGCTAGTCGATCCGACGATGGGAATCTCATCACGAGGCTTCGCACCTTCGAAACCGCCTTTGGAATGCAAATGGCCGTCCCCGAGGTCTTTGACATGAGCAAAGAGACCGATGCGACTTTAGAAAGCTACGGACTTAAGCGTGGCCAGACAACCGGTTTTGGTTGGCAGTGTTTGGCAGCCCGTCGATTGATCGAACAAGGTGTTCGGTTTGTGGAGTTGATCGACACAGGCTCCTCAGGAAACTGGGATGCTCACGGAGATATGATGACCCACGTGTCGTTGGCAAAGAACGTCGATCAGCCGATCGCTGCTTTACTCAAGGATCTCAAGCAACGAGGGATGCTCGAAGATACGCTGGTTGTTTGGACGACCGAATTTGGCCGTACTCCCTTCAACAACACGGCCGATGCCAAGGGCCGAGAGCATCATCCCTGGGCCTTTAGTTCGTGGCTTGCAGGTGCGGGAATCAAACCAGGAATCGTTTACGGCTCTACCGACGAGCACGGGCTTCGAGTTGCCGAGAATGGCGTTGATGTGCATGACTTTCATGCGACCATATTGCATCTGATGGGTTTCGATCACGAGCGATTGACTTTCAGGCATTCCGGTCGCGATTATCGGTTGACCGACGTGCATGGCAAGGTTGTCCGAGGAGTGCTCGGGAGCTGAGCGACATTACCTAGCTCAAGTCGCTTGGGAACAGGGACTTGAGCAGTTTCGTCGAAGGATCGTATTCCCTGGTAAACGCCAACTCAACAGCTGCAGTCAAACTGTGCTTGGCCGATATCTCTTCGACAAGCCCGAGAGCTTGACCGTCGACAAAGGCTCGCAGGGGGCGCTTGCCTCGTGTATCGAGACTTGTGAGTGTAACTTGGCTGGTCCCAGGAAGATTCATGGGTTTCCAAAATCTTGGCTGAAAGATGTTTGAGCCGGCCAATATTAGAGACTGCGAATCGAGAGGAACGGGAACTGCACCCATGGCTCGTGCGTAAGCCGATGAACCGGCGGCAGTGGCGATTAGCATCCCGTCGCCGACGACCTTTTCAAGTTGCACTTCGCCGTTGACACGAACCTGCAACCAAGCGGCCTGTCCTTCGGCACGCTCGATCCAAGCGTCCCCATAAGCCAAGTGCATCGCCTTTTTGCCATTCGGATAACGGACATCGACCCTCAGTAACGGTAGGGATTGAGAGATCAAATCGATCCCTTCGAGTTTGGTAGGTAGAGAGGCGTTCATTAGGAAGCCAAGATGTCCGGCGTTGAGGCCGACGAAAGGGAGTCGACGCCGCCAATGCTCGCGGATTGCTTTGAGCATCGTGCCATCGCCTCCAATTACCAGGATCAGATTCGGGGAATTCGACTGGTACTTTTGATAGCTCTGTGCGAGTTCCACGGCCCTGGGGTTACGTTCATCGCATAGGATGAACAACTCCGGAGCGTTGACTTGAAAAAATGCATCACGACCGGATGTACCCGGTACGAAGAGCCGATGCCTTTGAATATAGTCGGCAACGTCGCGTTCGAGCAATGAATCGAACCTCTTGCCATGATAGATCTCACCCCTTAGGTCCGAGGGCGAAGGACCGGGTGGAACGAGGACTTGAATATGATTCGGTGGCAATTGTGTTGAATCAACCGGGGCCGAGTCGATCAAGACCGCAAAGCGAGCTTCTTTCCAAAGTCTTGGACCTTGCTCATAACTCTCGATGACAGCAGTTTTAGGGGAGCCTGATCTTAGAGCATCGACTTGCGGGACGACCAACCACACCTCACCTGCCGAAGCGTATTTGTATGTAAGATCAATCATCGGAGAATTCGTACCGTTGCTGATATCGTCGTAATTGATTTCAACACCGGGTAGATCATGAAAGGCAAGTGAGACCAGAGCTGCGCGATGTCGGGGCAGGGCGACTTCGTGCTCCCCGCGATCAGCCCTGACTCCTCGGGGGTGAACGATCACCTTTTTGAAACCGTGATTTAATAGACGTAGGATCTGCTCGCGTTGTAGAAGCGTCGGCGGCGAAAACGAGTCCGAGAAGACCGCGATCCTCTCTTTGGGTAACGACTCGATGTTCGAACTCGTGGATCGACGATATAAACCTTGCTCGCGAATGAATTCCGCAACACTTGTTGGCATGAATCGCCAAACGTTAGGATCCGACTTTCCCAGCAATCCGCGAATCTCTGTTTGGGTCGAAGTTGGGCCGATTGCAGAATCCAGGGATATCCACCGATGGGGTGTTTTTCGGAACCAGGCGCTTTCCGTGGCCGGTGCTGGCGGACACGAATCAATAATCAGCACCGGAATCGCATCCTCGATCCTTTCGATCGATGTCGAGCGATGGAGTTCGTCGGCCACCGAACGTTCGAGGATCATGCAAAAGTCGATACGATCTCGAAAGGATGTCTCCCCGAGGATTCGCTTGACGAGGTGATATCCGTCTCCGCAATACTCATTTTCCTGCTCGTAGTTAAAGACGTGAACATTCGCAAGGTCCTTGATCGCCAGGCGACACATCGCCACCCGATCTTTGTTGCTTGCCGTATCGCTAAGTTCAGACACTTGGTAGGTTGGCATCAACCATACCTCGTCAACACAGTCCAGCTTGAGCACCGTTTCGATCATCGCAAGGTGCTGATTGTGGATTGGGTCGAAATCGGCCCTCAGTAGTCCAACACGCTGTTTGCGGTTGAGTTTTCGGTAAACTTCCACACGCTGTTCGATCCGATCAAGAGTCTCCGATACAAGCTCCGTCGGCTCCCAGCCGCATTCATTGCACAGCTGTAAGGTGCTTGCTAGAAGCTCGCCTACCTCGCGCCGCAGCTCGACCAAATCCCGGTGCTTGACCACCGCGTTGGCTTGTTTTTGAATGTCCTTGGCTCGCTCCTGAAGGTTCGTAGCTCCAAAAACGGACTGAAAAAGGTGCTGTATGCGTTTGAGGATCGCTTGCATATCAAGGGAATACTCGATGGAAAGATATCGACTCGACCATGCATTCTAGCTTGGATCCCGCCTCAGGTGTGGAATAGTTCCCAGGAATCGCTTGGGTAGCTGGTAAATTGACGCTGAATTGGTGAGAATATCTCCACGAGTCTGGGTTCTTCGTTTGATGTGGTTTGAACATTCAGGATATGCGGGTGAAAAGAATGGCGTCAATAAAATCGTCTGTGGCTTCAGCAATCATCAGCCTCTTGAGCGTCTCTCAGGCGTTCTGTGCCGATCCGACGATGCTAGATGTTCTAAGGTCGTGCCCGAAGACTGCCAATGCGATTGTCCAGGGAGACTTAGTCGCACTACGGAAACTTGCAATGGGTACTCCGCTTCATGAGGACCTTCCCGGGAATGTCGTTCGTGTGAGAATCGCTGCGGAGCTCGATTTAGAATCACTGCAGCCGGACTGGGAGATTGGTTATGCTGCGGTTGAGAAAATGTCGACCGCAGAATCGCTTGCTCAACGCGAGGGAGGATATGTCGATTCCCTGCAAGGTCGTTCGATCGTTTGGACACCGAACGAAATGTATCTGGTACCGCTGGCGGACAACATTGTGTCCATCGTTCGACCCGCAGATCGCAAGTTTGTCGGCCAGTGGCTCAAGAAAGACCGCAGCAATGTCATCAGCAACTATCTTCAACAGGTCTCCAGTCGGCTAAACGATCGCAGCGCGGTATCGATAGCAGTTGACCTAGAGGATGTCATTTCTTCGGGCGTTCTAGTCGATCGGCTCAAGCGATCGAAAGTACTACAGGGTAAAAATCTCGATGCGATTGCAAAATCAATCGCCTCCATACAAGGAATAACGATCGTCGTGCCTGCAGATTCCCTGTCGGCTTCCGTTCAAATCGATTTTCA
>JBJTAQ010000608.1:0-1099 GCA_046090945.1 Pirellula sp. | reverse complement strand
CTTTTTGCGCTGGCAGGCTTCTCCGGAGGTATCGCTTGTTATGTCAAAGACAATTATCTTCACTACGAATTCAACTTGTTCACGGTACGCCGTACAAAAATCAGAAGCGTCGAACCTATAACGCCAGGCAAGCATCAGATCCAAGTTGAATCGAACTTGGTCGACAAGATAGGTGGCCCCATCGATGTCACACTGCGAGTCGATGGGCAGCAGGTCGGCAACGGACGGGTCCCGAATGGCATGTCCCTGCACTTTACCAGCAATGCCACCTTTGACATCGGAACCGATCGCGATTCCCCTGTATCGCTCGATTACTATGACCAAGCACCCTACAGTTTCAACGGCAAGATCGGTCGGACACACATCCGATATCTCAAGAAACCCTAGGACGCTTTTCCTTTTTACCAGATTTTAGATTCGGTCATTGAGGTAGTTTAACGGGTAAAATCCCTTTTTTCATGTTCATGGCCTTTCGGACCTCCTAAGCACGGAGGTGCATTGAGTTCTCGCGCTAGCTATGAGCAACTCTGTGCGTCTCTGTGTCTCCGTGGTTAATAAAAAGGACGAACAGGGGTTTTGATTGGCAACGACTTTTTATGTTCTTTGACTCTTGGTACTGCTCCAGGAATTGCATGACTCGAAACGAGTTCCATTGGATCTACAAGTAAGGATTCGCAGCCACAATAGTCCCGAAGAACCAATGACTCCATGCGAAGTGGTCCTACTTCTCGATAGAATCCGAGGTTGACTCAGTATTTGCTTCCCTACCGGCTTTGGACGATACGATCGATTGGCAAAGGATTCACCTCCGGGCATTCGTACCAATAGATGAGATAGGTGAGCGTCAAACTCTTGTGAGTCTCGATCTTGACGGCACTGGCCTCTCCTTGGGTGAATGCCTTGTTGCCAAAGCTATTAGCAACCATGAGTCCGTAATCTCGGTTATGAAACCAACTCGGCTTGAAATTCCGGCTATCGGGAACTAGCAAAACACCAATCCGCCGACCGTCAGCGGTTTTGGAGTAGTCGACCCAAGCGGCGGGTTTGCCCCAAGTCTCCTTCGCGCCGATTTTTCCATCGCTGTTGGTAACCTTTCCAC
>JBJTAQ010000607.1:0-6032 GCA_046090945.1 Pirellula sp. | reverse complement strand
GAACACGAGGGTCGCTGTGCCCAAGCCGTGCGATGAGTTGCGGATCAGAGACTGCCATGGGCATGTAATCAATGACAATCAGAGTCTCATCGACAGAATCACGCAATGGAATGATCGGTGTCACGGAAACCTTGGTCTTCTGCAGGTGCTTGATCTCCGCTGCCAGACGATCAATCAGCCCTAGTAATTCCTGTGAAGCAGATTCTCCAAGATGGAGCCGAAGCGCCTTGCGAGTGTCGTGGCTGAGTAGTTCTTCGAAGGATGACATTGTTATGATTTACTTTGGGGGACTTTGAATTTCCAGAGTTTATTCGACGGTGACACTTTTTGCAAGATTTCGGGGCTTATCGACGTCGCAACCACGAAGCAAAGCGATGTGGTAGGCGAGCAACTGCAGAGGTATGACGCTGACGATCGGTTGCAAAGGCTCGGCAACCGACGGAACCAGGATGATGCGGTCAGCGAGTTTCTCAAGCTGCGAGTCGATCGAGTCGGTCACCGCAATGACCGGCCCTCCTCGAGCCTTGACCTCTTGTAGATTGCTCATGACCTTGTCGTAAACAAGCCCCTTGGAAAGCAAAAAGACCGAGGGAGTGTTTTCTTCGACCAGGGCGATCGGCCCATGCTTCATCTCCGCAGCCGGATACCCCTCAGCATGGATGTAGCTGATTTCCTTGAGCTTAAGCGCTCCTTCGAGAGCCGTGGGAAACAGGTAATTTCGTCCCAAGTACAACACATTCGTTGCGCCCTGGAATTCATTGGCAAGCTCTTTGATCTGGTCCTCGGTTTCCAGAGCCGCTTGGACTTGGTCGGCAAGCCCATCGAGCGCATCGATCCAACGCAAACCAGCTTCGAAACTCAGATGCCGCATACGACCAAAGTAGAGGGCTAAAAGACCGAGCACCACGACCTGGGAAGTAAAAGCTTTGGTCGATGCCACTCCGATTTCCGGACCTGCATGCAAATAGATTCCACCATCGGCTTCGCGAGCGATGCTGCTACCGATGTTGTTGCAGATAGCCAAACTCGGATGACCTTTGCGTTGCATTTCACGCAGGGCTGCCAAGGTATCTGCTGTCTCGCCGCTTTGAGTGATTCCAAAAACCAAAGTCTGCTTGTCTACCGGTGGATTTCGGTAGCGTAGTTCGCTTGCATACTCAACCTCGACCGGCATCCTTGCAATCTCTTCAATCATGTATTCGCCGATCAATGCCGAATGCCATGAAGTCCCACAACCGGTCAGCACCAAGCGTTCGATGTTGCGAAGTTGCGGAGCGGTTAAATTCAACCCGCCCAGTTTTGCCGTGGCATTGTCCCGATCCAACCTGCCACGCAACGCGTTGCGTATCGCTTCAGGTTGCTGATAAATTTCCTTGTGCATGAAGTGCTCATGCCCATCGCAACTGTGAGCATCTTCGCCCGGTGCCAAGACCTGAATATTCGGCTGCACTGTCCCGGCATCGCGCTGGATGACTTGAATGGAACGCGATGTGATGATTGCTATCTGATGATCGACCAGTGTAATGACTTTGTCGGTCCTGCCATACAAAGGAGCCGGATCGCTTGCGATGAACTGCTCGCCTTGGCCAACACCGATCACCAGAGGACTGCCACACCGAGCCGCCAGAAGAAAGTCGGGCTTGCCATGAAACATCACCACCAATCCATAGGTACCTCGCAGTCGACCCAAGACCTCGCGGAGGGCCGACGCGTAGTCGACAGCACTGGCCTGATCAAACGTACCCTCGGCCCGCTTGTGCAAGATGCTTTGGTGCAAAAGGTGAGCCACAATCTCGGTGTCGGTCTCGGACTGAAACGAGTAACCGCTCTTGAGCAACTCTTGCTTGAGATCCTGATAGTTTTCGATCACGCCGTTGTGGACCAACGCCAGGTCCGCAAGACCATCCAACTCGGTCCGACCGCCGTAATGAGGGTGAGCATTGGCCTCCGTAGCCGCACCATGGGTCGCCCAACGGGTGTGCCCGATTCCAATACGACTCTGGACCGGCGATTGACGAACCAATGACTCTAAATTCGAAATCCGTCCAACACTGCGCCTCCTCTCAAGAATCCCATCGTCTCTGAGCAAGGCCAAGCCGGCACTGTCGTAACCCCGATACTCGAGTCGGTATAACCCCTGAAGCAAAAACTCTGTCGCATCGGACTTGCCGACATAACCAACGATGCCGCACATGAAATTCCCCACTAGAAAAGCAACAAGAAATCAGGGCGGTAGGACGGCCGAAAAGGCCAATCCAATTACAGCATCAAACGATGAGATGTCCACTATAATTCCGGCAAATTCCCAAATTCCGGCAAACTTCCAAACTTCATGGGCACCCACAAGAATATCTTTCTAACCCGCCCTAGTTTTCCTCCAAACCAGCCAGAGCCTCGCGCTCAGACCGCGTGATCTCAAACAGAGAATGAAGCAATTCGATATCGCAGGGACGCTGCGGAACATTGCGCCGATTGAACATTCTCTGCTGCGTCGATTGCATGATCGCAGCAGGTAACGTTGCAACCTGCCCAAAGAGCTTGGCATAATTCGTAAAACTAGGCACATTATTTGTAACAAAGCCATACAAAGCGCTGCAAACCCCAATCCACTTGCCTGTGAAAATGCTCGTGTTGATCGCCGTTTTGCTGTAGTCTCCAATAAAGCAACCCAAGAACTGCATCTCGGTTGCCACCCTTCCAGTTGGATAGTCCATCGATATCAAACCATAAGTATTCTTCAGATCGCTGGTGCATGTTCCGGCACCGAGATTTACCCAACTGCCTACATAGGAATGACCGAGAAAACCATGATGCTGTTTGTTCGAGTAGGGCTCGACGATCGATGCTTCCACCTCTCCACCAATCTTGGTCGTATGCCCTGCACAAACACCGTCTTTCAACGACGCATGTTCGAGGACTTTGCACTTTGCTCCCAAATACAAAGGTCCCCTAAGCAGCGAAAATGGACCGACCTGAACTCCTTGCTCTAATACGATCGGCCCGGACTTGGGCTCCAACACGATCGGATTGGCAAGCGATACATCCGGACCCACAAACACACCGTCTTGAAGCTGGCGATACTCCTTTTTCGATATCAACAGCTCTAAATTACTCGACAAGCTAGCCATATGATGCCTTATGACATCGTGAGGATATCTCATTGCATCGAGCACCAGTCGCTCATGTTCGGCGTTTGCGCGCAGTTGGCTGGACAAATGACCAAAGTAATTCCTTCCCACCGAAAGAATCTCCTCAAAACTCCCCTGGGGATTCACAATACCAACCAACTCGGCATCGGTTGCGTGCCCATCATAAATCCACTGCGGTCCGGCCGACTCCGGCAGATATAGAAACCTCTGGATCGCCTGAAACGTCGCAGCGCTGGGAATCAACCTCGATGATAACACGAGCTTTGGGCGATCCCGACCCGGAGCAGTACGTGGATCCTTGAGGATCGGGTAATCCAACTTTTGGATCGATTGCAAGTGCGATCGCGATAGTCCATAGCAATCCAGACCAATCCACCCCAGCAAATCCACCAAGCGCAAGGCGCCACAAGTCACGGCGCTAGAGAGCCTTGCCAAAGAAATCGGTGAAAGACGCTCGACTCCGAGGTCTTCGATGATCAAGATCGACATGACATAGCCTCTGAATAGTCCGGCAATTTGGTAAGGTGTGGACTAGTGCCGGAAATGCCGCTGGCCGGTAAAGAGCATGGGTATTCGATGCTCATTGCATGCCGCGATGACCTCGTCGTCCTTTTTGGATCCACCTGGCTGAATGATGGCTACTACTCCGGCCTGTGCCGCCCGGTGGATCGAATCGGGGAAGGGAAAAAATGCATCCGAAGCCAGAATGCTGCCTCGCGAACGATCGGCTGCTTTGGAAATCGCAATCTCCACGCTGTCAACGCGGCTCATCTGCCCGGCTCCAACTCCCACCAAAGCCGCATCGCGAGCTAGCACGATCGCATTGCTCTTGACGTGCCGGACCATTTCCCAGCCAAAAGCAATGTCATCCCAAAGCGCATCGGACACAGGAACCGAGGTGACGGTCTTCCAAGCCAAATTCGCCGGAGGCAACGTGTCGGCTTGCTGGACAAGCACCCCGCCACGTATGAATCGAAAATCCAATGTCCGATCCGTGTCACTCTCCTTGCCCATCGCTAGGAGCCTGACATTCTCACGCCACTTTGGCCTCGTCGACAGAATCGCAACCGCCTCGGGAGAAAACTCTGGCGCAACAATCGCTTCAATAAACAACCCAGGCTGACAAAGAACCTCGGCTGTCTCCGCGTCAACCATCTGATTAAAGCCCAGTATTCCTCCAAAAGCACTCTGTGGATCCCCGTCGAGAGCCTTGCGGCAAGCAAACGACAGCTTGTGTGCCGAAGCCGCACCGCAGGGATTGTTGTGCTTGATCACCACCGCCGATGCTCTGGCAAAACAGCGAACGATGTTGTAGGCGCTGTCGGCATCCAAAAGATTGTTGTACGAAAGCTCTTTGCCATGAAGTTGCTTTGCCGATACAAGCGACGTCCCCGTCCATGGACGTGAATACAACGCTGCGTGCTGATGCGGATTTTCGCCATATCGAAGATCCAACACTTTGGTCAAATTCAAATCAAGCCGCTCAGGAAGAACCCCCGAAGCCCCTAACTGCTGGCTCAAATACTCGCTGATCGCAATGTCGTACCTAGCCGTTGACTGAAAACATTCCAAAGCGAGCTTCAAACGCAGAGCCTCGGATGTACCACCGCAGGATTGCAATTCCCCCAAAATCGAGGCGTACTGACTCGGACTGGTCGCTACGGTGACAAACGCATGATTTTTCGAAGCTGCTCGAATCAGACTCGGTCCACCGATGTCAATCTGCTCGATCGCCTCGGAAAACATCACCCCAGGCTTGGCCACCGTCGCTTCGAACGGATACAGATTTACGACCACCAAATCGATCGACTCGATCCCATGCTCCTCAAGCGACGCAAGGTCCTCGGAGCGATCCCTCCGGGCAAGAATCCCACCGAAAATCTTGGGGTGCAACGTTTTGACCCGACCATCCATCACCTCGGGAAACCCGGTGTATTGAGCTACCTCGCGAGCCTGGATCCCATGCTCGCTGAGGAACTTATACGTCCCACCGGTGCTAAAGATCTCCACACCACGCTCGCTTAAAGCCTTCGCAAACTCAGCCAAACCAGTCTTGTCGCTTACGCTGATCAAGGCCCTTCGAATCGGTGAATATTGGGTCACGATAGATGACTACCCTATTGCTACAATCTCGATTGCTACAATCTCGGCCGCTGATGCAACGACCTATTAGAAATACTTGAACTCACCCCGGAACAGCAGTCAGCACCGCAATCCAAGACTTGGATCTTACTTTTCATCCGACGAAATCATGCCGAAAGTATGGAAAATCGCAAGCCGTCTGCGGGCCAAATCCGCCAACCTTGGCAAACAAGCCGATATTCACTTTCCGGGGGTTGCGACTTGACGCTAAGCATCTTACAACAAAGTCCCATAAAACGGGTGCAATGCGGTTGGATCTGCCCGTAACACTCCTTGCTCCCTACTACCTGCTCTAGCAAAACCTCTAGCAAAAAACCCTAGCAAAACTCAGAGAGATTCCATGTCTGGCACCGGTTTAGATGAAGGTCTTATCACCTCGGATAATGTTGCTCGCGTCCTAGAACAAGCACTCGATGCAGGGGATGGAATCCTACGATTGACCCCAACCTGGGTCCCTCGCAGTTTCCTTCACCCAGGTCGACGAATCAAACTCCATCCCGATGATCTCTACGCCTTCAGTGCCAACCGAGGTGGGATCGATGAGCGATGGTTCGCAAGCACCACCGAAGCGGCCAACGAAGGCCGAGTTTGGCATGAAGGCCTTAGCTTCTGCCTCTTCGAAGGCAAAAAGTTTCTCTTGAAGGATGCAATCGACGAACAAGGCAACAAACTCGTCGGCTCGTCAATCTTCGGAAAATACAAACGCTGGCCAGTCTACTCGAAATTCTTCGACAACATGGG
>JBJTAQ010000606.1:0-1517 GCA_046090945.1 Pirellula sp. | reverse complement strand
CCGCTGGCTTGGTCACCGAGGAGACCGTCGTAAACCCACCTCCAAATACACCGCCTGAAGAGGCCGTGTGCGATGTGCCCTCCTACAACAACTGGAAATTTTGGAAAACCGTTGCAGTGATCGAATTGACGGATATCGCGTTTGCCGTCGATTCAATCTTGGCCGCCATGGCCTTGGCAGGCTCGAAGAACGACAAACTGTGGGTGGTTGTCACAGGAGGGATACTCGGCGTCATTTTAATGCGGTTCGCGGCGTCGGTATTCGTTAGACTCCTCGAGCGCTACCCGCGTTTCGAGGTCTCCGCTTATTTGCTGGTGGTGGTCATCGGACTGAAGCTACTGGCCGACTGGGCATTCAACAGCAATTGGAGTTTCCGAGGATGGAATTTGCCAGGTTCCCTCGGGGAGTTCTTTTCGAACTTCGAGGTGGCTCGCAGAGGATGGACCGAAAATTACCATCACTGGCTCGATCACTCTTGGTTCCTAGGCCGTGCCGCTGAGCAGCACGTCGAAGGAATCGAGCATGTCCCCCACTTACTGGATTTCCACGATCTGCGAAGACCGGAGTGCCTAAGCTTTTGGATCACGATGCTGCTGTGTTTCTTGTACGGGTTTATGCCAAGGAACAATCCGGCGAAAACAACCAACACAAACCATTGACTCGCTGAGCTTGGCTAAACTCGACCTGGCTGTACAAGGAGTGATTGACCGATGAAGGATGTTGCCGTAATACTAGCTGCGGCCGGTCGTAGTAGCCGTTTCAATGACCCTTATCAAAAAAAGGTCTATGCCAGCGTGCACGGCAAGCCGGTATGGCAATACAGTGCACAGTTATTCGCGGACCACCCACGAATCGGGCAAATCATCATGACCATTGCTGCTGATGACAAGCAATTGGTTCAAGAAAAGTTTGCGGGAAACCTTACCCTCTTCGGTGTCGAAGTCGTTCTCGGAGGTGATGAACGCTGCGATAGCGTTCGCAATGCACTCGAAAGGATCCGTCCCGGGATCGAGCTGGTCGCAATTCATGATGCTGCCCGACCATGTTTATCGCGTCAAAGTCTCAATCAAGTTATCGAGGAGGCCAGCAAACATGGCGCAGCAATCTTGGCCTCCCCAATCCGGGCTACGGTCAAGCGAATCGACAACGCAACTCAAAGGATCATTGAGACCGTCCCTCGCGAAGGGCTTTGGCAAGCACAGACGCCTCAGGTTTTTAGAGCCGAGGACCTGAAGCGTGCTTATGCGAATCTCTCAGGCAAACCGACGGATGATTCCCAAGCGATCGAGAGACTTGGGATCCCCGTTCGGATCGTCGAAGGTCCCGAGAGCAACATTAAAATCACAACGAAAGATGACTTGAGGACCT
This sequence comes from Pirellula sp., assembly GCA_046090945.1. Taxonomy (GTDB): domain Bacteria; phylum Planctomycetota; class Planctomycetia; order Pirellulales; family Pirellulaceae; genus JBKCUI01. Next base: position 149 of record JBJTAQ010000606.1, on the reverse strand, counting down.
GCGAGGGGATCCTCAAATCACCCACGCGAACCAAAGACAATCCGTTTTTTTAAACGCATTGCTCTTCGTAGACCGGCTGTTCCCAAATGTGGAACGGCTGTCCTCAGCCGTTCGGTGCGCTAGCTGAGTAGCAATAAAAAAGTCCAGCA
>JBJTAQ010000605.1:0-2911 GCA_046090945.1 Pirellula sp. | reverse complement strand
GCTGCCCAGTTTGGCTGAGGCTTGCCATTGATCTTTAGGATCAGGTTGAGGATTCCAAGCAGGTTGGCTTCCCCGGGCGGGAAGAACATTTGAAGCGCTTCGATGTCATTGGTCAGAAGCTCAACAATTGGTCGCAGAGGTTCGAGGATATCTTGTAGCGACTCGCCAATAGGCCTTAGGAAGTCCGCGATGAACGACTGCAGGTCAATGCGGATATTCAGCAGTGAAACCTGCAGCGGCTTGAGACCATTGTCGGCATCCCAACCCCAATTGAGCACAAAGTCCGCCTTGAGTTTCGGCAGGTTGGCTCCATCTGCAAATGCGAGTACAAGTTCGAGTTTGACCGTCGCATCGACGCTCAAATCCACCGAAATGAGTTCCTTAAATGGTGTCGAAATGATACGGTCAAAATTCAACCGATTGCGTTCATTACCGGAATAATTCAACGACAGATTGCCATACAACCCACTCCCCTGGAATCCATCTAGTTCAGGGTATTGATCCTTGTCCGTAATCGTAGCTTCAAAGACCAACAACCGGCCCTTTCCACTGAACGGAACTCTTGAATTTCGATCCTTTGGAGTACCATCCAGATAGGCAGCCACACTGAGTCCGAGCTCGGGCCTGTCACCACTATTGGTCGTTAGGTAAAACCCGTCGGTCAACGATAGGCCGAAACCGAAGTCGAAATACCAGGACAACTCAATCGCTAATCCGCCATCGATATTGAAGGCAAAACCGGGGATATCGATATCCAGAGGAATATCGATTCCATCTCCGAATAGCAGCCCACCCAATCCAACATTAAACTGAATTGCGTCGGCCTGCGGAGGAACTAGATCGCCCACTTGCCACGACTTGATCAATTGACCTTGAACGTCGAACCATCCAATCAAAATATCATCTGAGGTAATCGTACCGTCTTGGTTGTTGTCTTTCAGGAAATTCAGACCAGAGGGACCACACAAATCCCACAGAGCATTTCGAACAACCAGGAGCAGTTGCCCATTGCCGCTGAGTTGGGCCCTAAGATCGCTGAGCAATCCGGTCCGCAGTTCCTTCAGGAACATCGCGGCCTTGTAGAGCTTGTCGCCCACCAACGGCAAATCGACAGCAAATTTACTGCTGAAGGCATCCTGCACGCTAGCAAGAGCCGTATCCAAGCCGTCTAGAATGAACGATGGATCATTGATCAAGGCCAGCAACGAGGTATCACCTCCAAATGCCTCAAAGGCTCCTTGTACATCCGGATAGGAGTAAAGGAACGCAGGCACATCTGGATTCGACGGTGCCTTGCCCAACATGAAGTTCATCAGTTCAAGCAGCCCTTGGTCACCGTAAGCAGGATTAGTACGAACTCTCAAGGACGGAGACAGCGGCACGGACAGCCCAAGGACTTCGAGAGTGATCGGTAGATTAAGATCGAATCCTCCGATGAGGCTGAGTTCCAGGTTTTCGCTCAGTGGTTCGCCGAAATAATATCGTCCATCGTCGTTGGCGGTTCCGGCCTTCTGGTTTAGCGCCACGGTGAGCATCGCATAGTCATCTGTCGCAGCGTCACCGTCAGCATCTAACGTCGCGTACCCTTGAGTCACACCGATCTTGATTACGGCTAATCGCAAATCAAGCTCGAGGTCCTTGGCTAGAATCCTACCACCGAGTTTCAGGTAGGTACCGGTCGCATTTGCATTGGTGGCGGGAACTCGGAAGGTGAGCTTAACGCTTTGGAATGACTTGATAGCCGAGTATTCTTGAGCGTCAGCAGCCCGCTTCTGCTCGGCAGCTAAGAGTTCGACCGACACCCCGAGGTCTTCTGTCAAACGAGCGCTCAGTTTCGTTAGTTTATCCTGTCTGAGCCCGAGCAATTCGTCCAAGTCCCCGCTTTCGAGTGTCGTATCGACAGCGCTGACCACGTTGCTGCGTATGCCACTGAGAACGGCTCCACTAGGCAACTTGGCTCTCTCTTCATCAATAGCTGCAACAAACTGCCCCTTGATAGACTCATACATCGCTTCGGTGATTTCACTACTACCTTGCGTGAAAGCAACGGATGTGAAGTTTGCGGGTGAAGCGATCGCGGTAACGACACGGGTGGGATCGTAGTCGTAGAGGAATACTTCTACAGTTCCATCAGCAGCGAATCGAAGCCCAACATCAAGATTGAACTTGGCAAATGCATCGAGACGTATATTTCCATCAGAACCGACAAGATCGGTCAGGAGTCCGGAACCGAAATCTGGGAGCAAGGTTGACAGGTCGATACTGAACGGGAAGTTCGAGGAGAAGGAAGCCTCGAAACGGACGTGCATGATGATCGTGTCACCATTAAGTCTGAGCGAGAACATCTGGTCCTGAGGATCCAAAGTGTTGTCGTCTTGAATATTCAACCACTTCTCAAGCAAGTTTTCGACTCGCTGAATCGAAGCTGCTGGGTTTCGTGCGGCTTCCTCGATGTAGGAAGCGAATTCATCGGTAAAGCTGAATACATTCGCCAGAGATGTATTGATGACAGGGAGTACCGTATTGTAGAAGGGTTCATCGGCAAGCAATTCCTGAAGCGTGCTCAGCCCCATCCGCAATCCAGTGATAATGTCTGCGAATGAGGCCTTGGAGAAATCAAATGCGGATCCCAAATCAGGCAATACGATGACCAAATCGTCGGGTAGAACTTTACCCTCGAGTTTTGCCTTCGCAAGCGAGAACGGCAAGGATGGATTGACGACCAGGGTTTTGATCGTATCCAAATCGAACATGTTCTGTACGTAGATCCCTACCTCGGCCGAAGGTGCGATCGGTAGATCACCAAATCCGAAATCAACTTTCAGTCCCTTGATCTTCGCATAGGCTTGGCCAGTCGATCCAATCCGAATGTTACCGATTGCAGTACCATCAAAAATCTCGGCCATCGTGA
>JBJTAQ010000604.1:0-1184 GCA_046090945.1 Pirellula sp. | reverse complement strand
TCGCTCACTGGGTCGAAATGCAGCAATCCCCGAACACCCGAATCGGACGACCACGCCAAGTCTACACAGGTCCCCTGAAACGCGACGTCAATCGCTGATCGCTTGGAGCTTAACCAAATGAGACATCCCCATGCAGCGCACTGTGCTGCGCTCGGCCTTGCGCTGCTCGTCAACGGTACGTTTTTTCCGCACCCTTCATGGGCGCAAAAGGCAGATGCGGAATTGTCGTTGCCTAAAACCGACGACGGGGTTCCTGGAGTTGGCCCGATTCGCCGCTACGACTGGTTCCTGAATCTGTGGAACGAGAAACGCAAGCAGTGGGCAGGGCGAGTCCAAGCCGACCAGGATGCCGTCGTTTTTCTAGGGGACTCGATCACTCAGGGATGGGGAGATGATCTAGGGAATAGTTTCCCCGGGCTCAAGGTGGCCAATCGCGGAATCAGCGGCGATACCACGCGAGGCATGCTTCTGCGATTGAATCAAGATGTCCTGGCTTTGAATCCCAAAGGGATCGTTATGCTCATGGGCACCAACGATCTGGAGGAAGGTGCGGATGCATCGCAGGTTTCCAAGAACATCGAACTGATATTAACCGCGATTCAAAAGCACAATCCCAAGATCCCCGTTACCCTCTGCCGCGTCTTGCCCGCATCCGCCTCCAAGAAGCGGCCGGCGGAGCAGATCCAAGCCATCAATGCGGCCATAGCTAAAGTTGCTTTGAACTTCCCCCAAGTCACCATGGTAGATACTTGGACCCAATTCGCCAACGAACAAGGGGACGCCAAGCCATCCGAGTTTCCAGATCTATTGCATCCGAACCAAGATGGATACAAAAAATGGGCGGCCGCGATCCGACCTGTTCTAGCGACCCAGGGGTTGATCGAGACCGAGCCTGATTCATTCACACTGGAGCCTGGGTTCGTTTCATTGATCCATGGCAAGGACCTCTCCTGCTGGCGACTTGCAGCATCGAAATCCGCCTCGGCAGAGGAGGATTTAGAAGGCAAGCTCTCGACGAGTGATGGTCGATACCGAGCCATCAATGGACGGATCGTAGTTACCACTCCACCCGAAGGCCGACGCATTCAGCAGCTGTATACCAAGCAAGAGTTTCCGGGAGACTTTGTTCTGAAACTTGAGTTCCGAGCAACTCCCAACGCCGATAGCGGTGTATTCATTCGCCA
>JBJTAQ010000603.1:0-3525 GCA_046090945.1 Pirellula sp. | reverse complement strand
TGTTGGACATTCATCCCCCCTCCATCGAGCTGACCGGTCTCGTTGCATTCGAGTGCCTGGAAAATCGCACAGTGCTCACTATCAACAGGAATGATCTCCGCCCCAGATTTCTTTGCCGACTCCAACAGCAATTCACCAGCCACTACCAACGACTCTTTGTTGGCCAACGCTAGACGCTTACCGCTCTCGACCGCCGCTAAACTCGACTCCAGACCCGCAACGCCCACAATCGCAGTCACGACAATATCGATTTCCGGTCCCGAAATCGCTTCAATCAAACTGTCCGAACCACACCGCCGACTTACCCCATGCACATCGGTGCCCGCGGTCCAATGCCTGGCCTCTGGATGGGCCGAATCGGTCAAGATAGCCAGCCTCGGGCGATGCTCCTCGCACTGCCTCTCGAAAAGCTCCAGCTGCTGATGGCAAGTGATGCACCCAAGCTCGAACCGATCGCGGTGGGCTTGGAGTACCTCAAGAGCCGATCGCCCTATGCTGCCGGTAGATCCAAGAACGGCGACTCGACGTGGGCTGCTCACGCGCTTGTTCCCCACGAACTCGACAAGGTGACGGATTGGTTGTGGACTAGCAAGTCGTGCATGATCCGTCCGAAGCGATCAAGCCGCGGAAGTGGCCATCGGGAATAAAACAGATTTATTCTGGGAATTTTACGGACTGTCTTGGAATTCCTCAACATCAAACCCTGCCCAGGGGTTATCCCGTATGCATAATAACGGGAGCTATTTTAAGCTGTTTCGACAATCGGTTGACTCCACTTTTGGGCCCTTTTTGGGTATCGATGCATGGCAGACGAAAATAAATCGGATAAACGCTCCAATTCCCAGGGAAATACTCCTCAGAGCAGCAACTGGCTGATGTATTCCCTCTTAGCCATGCTCCTCCTGATGGCCGCCTTCAGTTTCGTATCGTCGGCGATCTACCAGGAAATCCGATACCCAGACCTGATCGAACTCATCGATGCGACCAAGTACACCGACCCATCCCAAAACCAACTCGCCGAAGGGTCCGATGGCAAAAAAATCATTACCATCGACAACGAGAAATACGAATTAAGCCGTATTCGCAACGTGCAAGTCGATAAGGAGACCGTACGAGGCGATATCACGGTCTCGAAAATCGTGGACGGAAAACCGACCGCGCCGAAGAATCGAATCTTCCAGTCGATCAAAGACAACTCGGAAAGCACCAACAAAGAACTCAAAGAGAAACTCACCGCTTCCAAAATCGCTTGGGGGAATGCACCCGGACAGAGCATGCTCACCCAGTTCTTCTGGATGTTCCTCATGCCCTTTTTACTTATCTCTGCACTGCTCTACTTCTTCATGCGCCGCATGGGTGGCATCGGATCGCCAATGCAATTCGGTCGCTCCCGAGGGAAACTTTACGCCCAAGAGGACATCGGTATTACATTCAACGATGTCGCGGGGATCGATGAAGCCGTCGAAGAGGTACGCGAAATTGTCGACTTCCTAAAACATCCAGAAAAGTATCAGCGACTCGGTGGCCGAATCCCCAGAGGCGTTCTCCTCGTCGGACCTCCAGGTACCGGTAAAACGCTCCTGGCCAAGGCGATTGCTGGCGAGGCAGGTGTCCCCTTCTTCTCCCTCTCCGGATCTGATTTTGTCGAAATGTTCGTCGGCGTCGGTGCTGCCCGCGTGCGCGATATGTTTCAACAAGCCGTCGCCAAATCACCTTGCATCATCTTCATCGATGAACTCGATGCCCTTGGTAAAAGCCGAGCAGGCAATATCGTCGGCTCGCACGACGAACGCGAGCAAACCCTTAACGCTCTCCTGGTCGAAATGGACGGCTTCGATCCGAACTCAGGCGTGATCGTTATGGCGGCTACCAACCGTCCCGAAACGCTCGATCCTGCCTTGCTCCGCGCCGGACGATTCGATCGCCACGTCCTGGTCGATCGTCCAGACAAACAAGGTCGCGAGGATATCCTCAAGGTCCATGTCAAAAATGTAAAACTCAGCAGCAATGTTGAACTGAAGCAAATCGCAGCGATTACCCCCGGTTTCGTCGGCGCAGACTTGGCAAACCTCGTCAACGAAGCCGCGTTGCTAGCCGCCCGAAAAGGAAAGAATGTCGTTGACCAAGACGAGTTCAACGAAGCCGTCGAGCGCGCAGCGGCCGGCCTAGAGAAAAAGAAACGGGTGATGAACGAAGACGAAAAACTTCGTGTCGCTTACCATGAAGCCGGCCACGCTTTGGTGGCCTATTCGATCCCCAATACCGATCCAGTCCACAAGGTGTCGATCATCCCTCGTGGAGTCGCTGCACTCGGCTACACAATGCAACGCCCCGAAGATGATCGCTACTTGGTCACCCAACCGGAACTCGAAGCCCAAATGCAAGTCCTGCTAGCAGGCACCCTCACCGAAGAAATGGTCTTCCGTGACATCAGCACCGGAGCCTCGAACGATCTCGAACGAGCCACCAACATCGCAAGAGCGATGGTCATGCAGTACGGGATGAGCCGCCTCGGACGCGTCAACTTCCGCGAAGGTAACCGGTCTGCATTCCTCGCAACCGGCGGCGGCGATTCCTTCGGACGTGACTACTCGGAACAGACCGCCCGAGAAATCGACCAAGAAGTCAAACGCTTGATCGATGAATCGGCATCGCATGCTCGCTCTATCCTGACCGAACGCCGCCCAGCTCTCGAAGCTCTTGCCAAGCGTCTCATGGAAGTCGAGGTCGTCGACGGCGAAGACCTTAAGCGAATCGTCGATGCCACCATCGATGGACCGCGTGTCGTTCCAGGTACCGTCCCCATGCCGGGACTATCCACCACCGGTATTTCCCCTGCAGCAAACGATCAATCCGCTGTGAACAAATCCCCTGCCGGCCCAACAGGTACCCACGGCGAGGAACCCTAGTCCAAAAGACTTATCCTAGGGGCCCCCCCGATACTCCTGCGCAAATGGAAGAAACTTAGACAATTTCCATTGGTTCCCGAAGAGTTTCTTAACCACTGAGTCACTGAGGGACACAGAGGGCCTCTGAGCTCGCTTGCTAGCGATAAGCGACTCTGTGAGTCTCCGTGTCTCCTTGGTAAAAAACGGACTAAGACGGGTTTTGACTAGAGACTTACCGAATTTTTACCGCGCGGGCTCAGCCGGCTCTTGCTCGGCCCGAAAAATCCCCCTGTCACCTTGCTATGCCTAAAGGATGTCGATACCTTCTGACGGCTTTTCTAGACCGTCCTTCGAGCGGGCTTCCCGAAAGAGTGGAGCGGCATTATCTAATTGATCACTCTTTCTCCCACCCATGGTAGTTTCGATCCTTTTCAAGATGCCATTCAGGTTGAAGGACCCAGGGCTTTGGCTAGGCGGTCATTGGACTATCGTGTTGTCCGCGATCCCGAGTTCATCGAGCAACTTAAGGAACTGGCCAACATGCATGTCGTGCTCGATCATTCCAACGGTATATTCATCATTGCATTTGTGGCGATTATTCTTCGTTCTCAGGTTCCTCCTCGGCGTTGAGGTGGTA
>JBJTAQ010000602.1:0-2374 GCA_046090945.1 Pirellula sp. | reverse complement strand
CTTGGACCACCTCCGATCCAAGGTTTGTGATCCAAGGGGACATTCTTTTCCTTGCACCTAAAACCAGTTTTGATTTCGAAGCTTCAAGTTCGGTGAATGTTTTGCTGCGTGCGACCGATAACGGTAGCCCTTCGCTGTTCTTCGAGAAAGTCGTTACGATCCAGGTTGCTGACATCAATGAGTTTTCACCAACGCTCGCTCCAGTCTCGATGAGTATCGCGGAGAACAATGCCAGCGGTGCGATCGTCGGACGGGTGCTTGCTACCGACGCTGACACCGCCAATCGAGTTCGCTACCGGTTCTTTGGATCAGCCCCATCGGAGTTTTTGCTCAATGCCGATACAGGGATCCTGAGCGTCCGACCGGGTGTGTCCCTAGATCACGAATCGGCCGTATCTTATCGGTTCTTTGTAGAAGCCTACGACGATGGGTCTCCATCGCTAGCGACCTGGACCTCGGCGGAAGTTCAAGTGCTGGATGTCAACGAGTTCGCGCCGGTGATTTCCACCAGTTCCCTGTCGGTGGCTGAAACCGTCCCGGTCGGCGTTTCCTTCGGTCGAATCCTAGCGACCGATGCTGATAGACCACCTGTGGATCGGCCCACACTTCGATTCTCCCTGCCGGCAACGGAAACCCGATTCAGCATCAACTCAAACACCGGGGATCTGAGTATCGCTCAGGCTGGTGTATTGGATTTCGAACGCAGTCCTACCGAGTGGTTAACAGTCGTCGTATCCGACACCGGCAATCCCAGTCTATCGGCGCAGAGAACGATCCGAATCCAGGTTCTGAATGTCAATGAACCCCCTAGTTTGCTGACAGTCGAAAAGAGCCTTGTTCCTTCCAACATCACCGGATTGGATCTTGGTAAGATTCTCGTCGAAGATCCCGATGGTCCTACCAACTATGCATTCACCTCCTTAGACGCTCGATTTGACGTAGTCAACGGAAGGTTGGTGTTCAAGCAGGATGAGTACTTCAAAGCCTCCGACCCGATTCTTAACAATGTCCCGCTTTTGGTAAACGACATCGCAGGTGGGTTGTTCTTAAGGTTGAGCGTCCCGCTGGAACGCATCCCCGGCAATGCACCATGGCAAAACCGCATGATGCGATGGGATGTCGACCGAAGCGGACTTGTGACTCCTCTGGATGTCCTTTTGCTGATCGATGCGATCAACGCCAATCCCGGCGGTAGTTTGCCCACTCCACGTAGCGGTCAGTCACTCGGTCTTCCGGATGTCGATGTCGATGGCGATGGACGTCTGACCCCGCTGGATGTCCTCGATACGATCAACCGATTGAATGGCACAGGTGCTTTGGGCGAGGGAGAATCGGCCATCGACCCAATCAGTGCAGATGCCTTGTTTGCGGAAATCGGCTCGGAGTCTGACCCGCTGCGAGCTCGTCGGCGCACCCGATAATCGGACGTTTTGCTAGCATTTGACCCGGTAATCTGCGTGGACTCTACAGGGGCCGATTGGAGCGATTGGATTCTTGGTGACGGTCCGGTCGATTCTAAGAGATGCCTGGAGAGATCCAACTTGGTTGGATGGGCGGAACAATACAAGGGTCACAAAATGAAACGCGGACTATTTTCACTCGCACTCTTAGCCTTGAGCATGATTGGCTCGACAGGGTGTGTCGGATTGCATCGTGGGCATGGCTGGGGACATCACAACGCTTGCAACACCTGCAACGGTCCGATAGGGTGTCGCCCATGCCGCATCGGTTGGCAGCGCGGTGGGACCGATTACGGTGCTCACTTGTCCCATTCGGGTGCCTATTGCTTCGACGGCACCCACAAAGGCCAATTGCTCCACGGAGGGGGATTGCACGCCCTGGGGGCCGGTCTTCACGGGGCCGGTCTTCACGGGGCCGGCGGTCTTCACGGGGGTGGCTTGCATGGCGCCGGTAACGGTGGTCTGACGCATGCCCAGTATCGAGCCGACGACCAAGTCGGATCGGGAGTGACTGGACCGACGGTTGCCTACCCTTACTACACCAATCGTGGCCCTCGAGACTTCTTACTCGACAATCCGCCTAGTATCGGTCGATAGTTTCAGCGGGCTAGCGAACAACTAGCTTTTTGAATTCGCTCATCAATCGCCGCGTGGTCGGGCCCACGAGTCCGTCACCGATCGCGCGGCTATCGATGGAAACCACTGGGATGACCTCCGCGGCGCTGCCTGTCAAGAAGCATTCCTCGGCCACGAGTAGATCGTGGCGAGTCAGCGTGGACTCGGCGGCCGGGATGTTCAATTCGCCTGCGAGTTGGAGGATTGCGTTGCGAGTGATCCCCTCGAGAATCCCTGCATCGGTCGGCGGCGTGAGCAGTCGTCCTTTCTTGACGATAAAAATATTGTCGCCCGTGCAC
>JBJTAQ010000601.1:0-1694 GCA_046090945.1 Pirellula sp. | reverse complement strand
GCTAAGAACTCTTTTTTCATGTTCTTGACTTCTCGGTACCCCAACACTTTTTAACCACAGAGGTTCGGAGGGGCACAGAGGGATGTTGATCAACTCTGTGAGTCTCTGTGTCTCCGTGGTTAAAAGACGGCTCTAAAGGGGTTCTAATGGGTAGGGACTCGGTTTTCTTATTCTAAGCTTCTTGGTACTACTCCACGAATCGCATGACTCGAAACGAGTACCACTGCATCGCCTAATAGGGTTTCGTAGCCACAAAAATTCCAGAAGAAACAAAATTTGATAGAATAATACCATGTAGTGAGAGGTATTTAATAGTCTCAGTTTCGGGACTTGATTAAAAAGTAGCACGCATTGGGTAGCTTTGGCGTGATAGAATAAAGCTGGCCCAGCAATCCCTCCCGCCAACTCTCTTCCTTGATCCCTCCTGAGAGTTCCAAATCTTGATTCACCCTTTCACACGTCACGTTTTTTGGCTCGGCCTCCTAGCGATAGCGTTCGACTATTGGCCAGCGAGGGTTGTTGCTGGGGATCCATCAGAGGCGTTGACTTGGTCTTTACGAGATGGCCTCAAGTTCGATGCTGCTTATGCGAATCCGGTCATTGATGCAGAGAGCCAGCCTGTTTGGTATTTCATGCGAACGACGCGATCCGATGGGCCGATTGAATCTCGACAGTGGCTGCGCGATGGAAGATATGCGCCCTTGACCGAGTCAGGAGAAAAGCTCTTCAGTTCCCCGCTCGAGGGCTGGGCATTTCGAGTAAGCGATCCGCTGGCTCCGGTCGTTGGCAAACTAGCCACAAATTATGAAGTCGGTCTAAGCTTTCAGGCTGGAGATATCCTATTGGCACCTGGTCCCGACCATGCTGTGGTCGTCGGCTGGCGCAGCCCCGTCGAAGGAATGCTTGAAATTCGAGGCGCATTCGAACATGGACAGTCCTGTTGCGGTGAGAACTCCAAGATCCGTTGGTACATAGAACGCGGACCTGCGCCTGACCTAGCCAACGGATTTGTTCCGACGTTGCTTTCGGCGGGAGAAGCCGACTATGGCACTGCGACTCAAAAAGGCGAATTCCAGATAGGCAACCAGCAGGTTCGTGCTGGCGATTTCGTTTATTTTGTGGTCGATGCCTTTGAGGATGGAACTACAACTCCGCATTTCGGAGACGGCACACGTCTGGACGTCTCGCTTACGGTACGAGATGCAATTGTCCCACCTCCACCTTCGTTCGAGAAAGAGATTCTGCCGATTCTTGTAGCGAAGTGCCATGATTGTCATGGACAGGATACACAGGAATCGCAATTGGATTTGCGAACTCTCTCGGAGATCCTTCGGGGTGGAGAGAATGGACCGGCGGTGGTCCGAGGAGAACCGCACAGCAGCTTGTTGATCGATCTTGTCGCAACAGGACAGATGCCACCCGGGACGGACGACAAGCTCTCATCGTCCGAACTGGCGCTGCTGCGTCGCTGGATCGCGACGGGTCTTCCTGCGGAGGAGAAAGTCGTCGCATTACCACCTCGGGCACAAGTAACGGAGACGGATCGAAGCTTTTGGGCGTTTCAACCGCCGCGAAAAATCGCAGAACCGGAAGTGCGACACACCGACCGCGTGCGGACGCCGATCGACCGGTTCCTTCTGGCCAAGCTGGAGAAAAACGGGCTGGGCTTCTCATCCGATGCCGATCGAACTGTG
>JBJTAQ010000600.1:0-1633 GCA_046090945.1 Pirellula sp. | reverse complement strand
GTGGAGAAGCCCACTTTAGAGCCATGACAACGAGCTCAAGACCCTCGTGATGAATGCAGTAAAAGTATCTCAGCTAGCGCACCGAACGGCTGGGACAGCCGTTCCACAATGTGCCACAGCTGTCCCAGCTGTGGAGAAGCCCACTTTAGAGCCATGACAACGAGCTCAAGACCCTCGTGATGAATGCAGTAAAAGTATCTCAGCTAACGCACCGAACGGCTGGGACAGCCGTTCCACAATGTGCCACAGCTGTCCTCAGCTGTGGAGATTGGCACTCGGAATGCCGAGCGGTTAGAATTAGGGCTTGCTAGGTTGAAGACCCTTGGTTGTCGATCCTCATTCGAAAGCATTCCTAACCATGCTGCCACGCCGGACCTTTCTCGCCGATATGGGCTTGGGCTTCACCGGACTTGCCCTGGCTGCCATGCTACATCGAGACGGCCTGTGCCGCCCCGATCAGGCCTGGGCGCCTCCGGATGGCAAACCTCACTTTGCTCCGAAGGTTAAAAGTGTCATTTGGCTCTTCATGAACGGTGGCGTCAGTCACATGGAGAGCTTTGACCCCAAGCCGATGCTTACCAAGTATGCCGGCAAGACGATCGCTGAAACACCCTTTGCCGATACGCAGGATCCGAAAAGACTTGCAATTGAGCGTCTTGTAGTTCCCGACGGGAACGGGAATCAGCGCAATACGCTCTATCCGCTTCAGGTGGGGTACAAGCAGTATGGCCAGAGTGGCATCGAGGTCAGCGATTGGTTTCCTCACATCGGTTCTCAGGTGGATAAGCTTGCGATTGTTCGCTCGATGTGGCCGACCGACTCGAACCACGGTGCTCAGACGCAGTTCCATTCCGGACGTCATCAAAACGACGGTGACTATCCGACTTTGGGTGCTTGGGTCCACTACGGCCTAGGGACACTTAATGAGAATTTGCCCCAGTTTATCTCGATGGGCAATCGCGAGTATTGGAACAAGAAGGATGGACATTACTTGGGACCTGCTCACGATGCGGTGCCGTTGAGGATCGATCCTAATGCACCCTTGGACTTTGGCAAACCCGAGCGAGCTTTAGACCAGCAGGCACAGCAAATCGGCGCACAATTGGTTCGGGAGTTGAACCTTCAGCGAGGGATCGAGTATCCGAACGATCCGGCGATGGCCGCTCGGATCGCGTCGTACGAATTGGCCTTTAGGATGCAGCGCTCGATTCCTGACGTGGTGGACTTTTCCCAAGAGACGGCTGAGACTAAATCGCTCTATGGGATCGATCAGCCTCACAGCAAGGACTTTGGGATGCAGTTGCTCGCTTCACGTCGCTTGGTCGAGCGTGGGGTTCGATTCATACAGATCCAGCATGGGGCTGGCGGTGCCGGGACTTGGGATGCTCACGGTGGGCTGAAAGCCAACCACGAAAACAATGCCAAGGCGGTCGATCAGCCGATCGCTGGGCTACTGATCGATCTGGAGCGGCGCGGACTGCTCGATGAAACCTTGGTAGTATTCGCGACGGAATTTGGCAGGACACCTGGTGCCCAAGGCTCCGATGGTCGCGACCACCATATTTTCGGATTTAGTGTTTGGCTCGCTGGTGGGACCATCAAGGGTGGAATGGTCCACGGGGCGACCGACGAG
>JBJTAQ010000599.1:0-3357 GCA_046090945.1 Pirellula sp. | reverse complement strand
CACCGAGGTCCCCTTCGGTGACTTGCGTCGAAAGTAGCTCACTCTTGAGCGCCTCATTCCAAGTGGTCCAAGCACCCGAGGATTGTTTGGTTTGGTGCAGCGCCAGCGTTGCGTAGTACCAATAATAGAAATTTGGCTCTCCGCGACCTGGAAGTTGATCGAGCATCATCTGCTGTGCCTCTTGTATGGCTTGCGCGGAGATCGGCAGATCCAGCATCGCACGCATTGCCAAAGCCTCTGCAGTCATAGCCACCGAAGCTTGTTCGATCCCAGGACGAGTTTGAGGGTTGATGTTCCGATAGACAGCCAGTCCACCAGCTCGGCCCGTACTGACCGAATCCAGGAAGCGTTGCAGCAGTACCCGATGGGTACCCTGAAGCGGACTTGCATTGCTACTGCTCGCACTGCTCAGGAGCATCGCTTGCCAACCGAATTGGCTGGTATCCCCTGGGTCTTCGGATGCGAAATCGTAACGCCATCCTCCCGTCTTCGGGTTCATCGCTTTGATCGTATAAGCTGTCGCGTTGCGAATCGGTTCCAGCAATTTCGGGTCTTGGGTGATTGCATAAGCTTCTGCCAACGCGATTCCCGCAATTCCATGACTGTACATGCGTGAATAACGGACCGTCGGTTCGGAACCTATCTGACTGCGGCCGGATAAGTCGCCCGAGGGGAACTGTTGCTCGATCAGAAAGCCTAGTCCTCGGGTTACATTGGTACTGTAAGGACCCGGATCGGTGTGTGTGTGGCCCGCGCCAAGAAACGCTAAGAGTGCAAGGCCCGTCATCGCCGTGTCTGCGTATTTTCCAGTGTTAGCGCGATAAACGGCGTCGCGTGTTGGGGAAGCATTGGATTGGCCCGCTCCAAATCGGAGGGCAGACCAAGATCCATCCGGCGACTGAGTCCTTGCCAGGAACTCCAAGGCTCTTGCGACCGCTTGTTCGGTATAAACATCCCCGCCGTTTCGAAGTGTATAAGAGAGTCGATCGGGTGCGAATCTCAAACGATACCTTTCGGGAATCGATGACATAGATCGTACAGGCTGAGCGACTGGGGCTGCAATCGGTACGATAGCGTCAGCACCCGGCTCCTCCGGGCGATTCACTTCGTTTATTGCCGGATCGATGGGCAAGTCCGCTCGGAGGGGCTCCTCGAGAGAACTCTGGTCCTGCAGTTGGGTCAGTTCATGGAACTGCCCCAGCTCGAATACCTCATCGTCCGAAAGCGGTTCGGGAATTTCCAACTCGAGACTCTGAGACTCAGTAAAAGTATTCGATGGCAATTCGAGCGAGCGATTCCAAAGGGCTGTTTCTTTGGGTACAGAGGGATCGATCGTTTCGGATTGGTTATCGAGCACCTCCTGAAGACTTGGCGATTCGGTTTCTGCTTGCATGGGAGTCCAAGCGACGGTGACTGGCGAAGCTGGCCAATCAGCAGGACCAGGAATGCCTGAGGTTCCATTTCCGTCTCCCTGTGTTCCGTAAGGGATCCTGGTGCCGTAGGCGTAGAGCAGCAGCCAGATGTGAGCAAGCATCGCAATAGCGATGCACTTGGTCAGCAATTTCGATTGCCCCCACCGAGTCCACGATAAGATAAATAGCCCCAGGGCGACGGCAGCGAGGAAGCATCCCAAAAAGATCGCCCAAGCTCGATTCGAAACAGGGTTACCGATCGTAGCGAGAGCAAGCGACCAACAAAATGTTGTAGCCAAAAGGTCCATGGCTAAGGCTACTTGATCTGCTTGCCAGGCATCATCGAGGCGGTTGTTGCCCATCGGATGTCTTGAACGCCGGAGCGACTGATGGCCTCCATCACTTGGCTTGCTTGGCCGACCGGAACACCTGTATCGGGCCTGAATCGCACCTGAAGATCCGGGTAGTTTCGAACCATGGGGACAAGCGATGCGGTGAGTTGATCGCTCGTCATACGTCTGCCATCAAACTCGATCGTACCGTCCGAATACAGGTTTACGATCTTGGCACCGGGCCGATCCATCATGGTCTCCGGCGAAGACGACTTTGGAAGCTTCAAAGCGATCTGGTGCTCGGACTCAGTAAAACGAGTTCCGACCATGAAGAAGATGATCAGCAAGAAGAGCACATCGATCATGCTCGTCAGGTTGATCCCGGGAAGCTCTTCATTGCTGGAGGTTTTCAGAGGCATCTTGGTTTTCCTCTGAGACTAAGCCGCTTTGCGAGAGCGGCGAGTTCGGGTACCTTCGTTTTCCTGAAGCCCCTCGGCACTGATGATATCGACGAGCCGCTGAGCATGGGAATCCATCTCGATGATCAAGCTATCGATACGGGCCACGAAGTAGATATAGACAGCATAGGCGGGTATCGCAACTAGAAGCCCTGCAGCGGTGGTCAAAAGCGCTTGGCTGATGCCTCCTGCTAGAAGTTCAGGACGTCCCATCGCCTGCGAATTCGAGATATCGTTGAAGGACTGGATCATTCCCAGGACAGTCCCGAGCAAACCCAGCAGCGGGGAGATATTGCTGATCGCCAGGATCGCTCGCATGTTGCGTCGAAGGTAATTACTCTCGCGTTCTCCGGTATCCAAGACCGCTTGTTCGACCTCGACAGCCGGTCGGCCATGGCGACGCAAAGCCGAAAGCATGATCTTTGCCATCGGACTGCCACTCTTTTCGCAAAGCTCAATTGCCTCATCGCGGTCAATCAATTGCTGTTGCAACTGTTCGATGATCCGATTAACGAAAGGTCGCGAGACGACACGCGTACGACGCAGAGCGATCCATCGCTCAAAGGCGAAAACGGTTAATCCAAACGAGCACAACGCGATCGGATACATCATCCAACCTCCATCGTGGAAGACTTGCAGCAGGTTCCTCGTAGGTATTTTCGCAGAGTTCGGTTCCGTAGAAGCAGCAGCAGGCGTAGCATTCCCGGATGAGTAGCTGACGTTGGATCCAGGACTAGGCAATGCAGCGATCCGTGGATCGTTGTTAGCGATATTTGGTGTTGGACGAACGACATTCGGTTGCGATGTCGGCTGGTTGCTGTAGACCCCGCCTGCGGTCGAAGGGTAATTGCTTGGAAGCGTTGGCGGGTTGGTATTCCACCGATTGCTCTGAGCTTGAGCCGATGGATGCAGCGCGCACAGGACCAAAACCACACATCCGAAGGTGGTCCATAAGGCTTTCGAGACTCGGCCGGACGAGGGAATCATCGAGATTGTTTAGGCGTCTGTTTCTGGGTCGAACGCAACGAATTGCCGTCGCTGGGAGCAATCCCGGTGGCAACCGAATCGCCAGACGACTGTTGGCATAATGCCATTTGACGTTGGGCTAAGGCAGCCCAAGGCGAGTCGGCTCCGAGCTTGGCGACGCATTCGTAG
>JBJTAQ010000598.1:0-3104 GCA_046090945.1 Pirellula sp. | reverse complement strand
CTCGATCTTTAGCATCTAAAGTACCGTCACCATTCCAATCGGTGGTAGTCCAAGTTGTATTGCCAGAAACATTAAGCAATTCGGAATGAACAGCTAAACCATCCGCGTTGATCGTCGTCATTAGCGGAATTGGCCGACCTGAGCTGAATGTCAGTTGGCTCCCGGCTGGTGTATCGAACTCCTTGCCCGAATCCATGATCGATGCATAATCGAGCGAGGCACCCGAGGTTGCCTTGTACTTCACATCGACATAAGCCTTCGAGATCCCGGCGTTCGCCGTGTGCACATCTACCGACGGGTTCTTGCTAGTAAACGGACCTGATACCTCGATCGTCGGATCCACGATGCGAAACTCGAAACTCTGGTTCAAGTCCGACGCGGCGCCGGAGGAATCCTTCCAAGCAACGGTCTTGGCAATCGTCAGCGTATAGCGGCCTGGTTTATAACCATCCGAATCCGTAGGATCAAAGAAGATCCGAACCTTACCACTGCCCAGCGACACAAAACTCTTGGTCTTGCTGGTTTCGGACTGCAAACTCAATTGTTTTTGATCGTTGTTTCGGATTAGCCCAATACCGCTGGCTACAAAGCTCGTGAAGGTCGATTGATCGATCTGGCTGTTTCTCGAAGCTACCAGCATTAGATCCAAATAGGGCATGATCATCAGATCTACAGCAACAGTATTCGCTGATTCACCTTGCCAAACTCCATTTTCGTCCTGATAAGCACCGCCGTCACGATAGACTTCCTTGCCATCGCTTCCGGTATACGCCCAGGTATCCTTAAGCCAAATGATATTCAAGGTCGTGGCGGTCGATGATCCTTTGACCCAGTACCAGTACTTGTTCTCCACCTTGACCGGTGGTTGGCTGTTATCGAGTTCCAATCCCGAACCAAGTCCTATCTTGAACTCAGGGGAAAGATCGACGATGGAACTTTCATTCAGCGTTGCACCGTTAGGTCCGCTCGGGATTTCAACGATGATGTAGCCGCGGTTGATGAAGGCTGCCGAGCCAATCTCGCCGTCTTCCTTGGGGCCGTTGAGTTTCGCATAGGGCTTGCCCGTCTGCGGATCAACAACGGTAAACTCGGCATCCTCTCCGGTATTTGGATTGCGGAAGCCCATTTTGAATCGACCATCGATGGTCAGCAATCGGACCTGATCTGGGATATCTGCCAAGAACAAGACCGTCGCTTCTCCGGACGCGATCTTGGAAATATCGGCATAAAGTCGACCCGATATGCTGATTTTGTCGGCTGCGAAGTTTAGCTTACCAATCACAAGGAATTTGCCGTCGGTACTAATCCGTATGATCACTTCGCCGTTGAATGCCTGCTGTGATGCATAGACTGTGAAGATCTTTGCCCCCCCGGTGATGAGCATCGGTGAGGTGAATGCCGCAGTAAAGCCACTTCGCGAAGGATCGGCCTTGATCATTTGATACTGCTTGACCACCTGCTTTTTGACATCTTGGAGCCAATCCTCAGGGCTCTGAGCAGTTGGCAACGCAAAGTCAGGACCTCGCAATTCCTCCGGCTTGTCAATCGATGGCAAGGTCTTGAAGAACTCGACTCCCGCCGAGAAGTTATTGATAGACAATCCGGTGTTCGGCTCAATCATGATACCGGTTGGCAGCGCGGCTTGGATGAATACACCCAAAGGCCCGAGTTCCGATAACGCAAATTGGATGCTGAAGCCCTTAATTCCAGCCAACGCAAAGCTACCCTTAACCCCCGCGAAGAATACTCGGTCACTCACAGGAGTCGTTTTGTCCAACTCATCGATGGCGTTACCTGAGGCGTCAAGCCTGATAATCCCACCGATCAGGGCAGCACTGACCTCCCCTCCGAAAATCTTGCCCTCAAGTCCGACGTTGAGTGTATCGATGCCAACGATGGGGAATTGCCCCTTCTTCAGCTTGCCGATGTCGATTCGAATTCCCTCGATACCGCCCGAAAACGTTAAATTTGGAATGCCTTTAATTCCCGTAACACTAGCCGAGAGAATCAAAACAAAGTCACTTGGGTTTTCCTTGATGTCTGCCCACTCGAGCCCGATCGACTTGATCTTGATCGGTAACCAACTTGGCCACTTGAAATCGCCACCACCAGATCCACCGATAGCGATGTAGACGCCGAAACCTGCCTTCGTCACAAAGCTACCATCCCCGAGGAATGCGAAGTTCGTTGCTTTGCCGCTAAGGGCAAAGGAGCCTAGCGAAACACTGGCCTCGACCGATCGGAAGCTGACGATTTCTTCGGAGTCGCTAGCCGACGTGTTCAGGTCCAGATCTGTGGCCGAGAGAGTCAACGGTCCGAGGTTGATTTGCAGAGTATCAGCACGGAATACGAAGCCTTTGACTTTACCATTCTCAAATTCGATTCCTAAACGCAACGCTTCAGTATTGGGTACACCGGCTGAAATCTCCGGTTCAGCGACACGATCGGTGATTTTCGCAGAGACCTTTTTACCAGGAAGGAACGTCGCCCCGCTTGAGGCAAAATAAATCAATCCATCGAAGTCGGCTTGCGCACCGAATCTGACTTTGAAATTTGTAACCCCAAGTCGCAGATCGTCAAATTCAATCAGACCCTTGAAGCCAATCTTTTTGCCAGGCGCTCCAGTACTGTTGAGCGTCGAACCAGCCGCTGATCCCGGCTTGTACATCAATGATGCATCACCGATATCAAACCCGTTATCGTAAACAACCAGCCCGGGCTTACCGTCTGCGGGAGCGATGGTACCAGTCACTCCGAATCGGGGAACTGTCAGTAGGGCCGATTGAACCACGAGAATCTGTTGAGGTGCATTGCCGTTCTTGGTTGGATCGTAATTTGGATCCCAATTGAACAAAATATCGCTTGCGCCAATTTTCAAGACGTTCGGTATCTGTACTTCAATCCCACCAACCTGAACGCTCAACTTCCCTCGCTCGAAGGCAGCCTTCCAGTCTCCGCCGTTTCTCTTGGCATCGATGAAGGCCTGGATGTCGACAATGATGTCGAATGTTCCAAGAAGATTTTCGATCTTGGCGGACACCCCGCTATTAGTCTGTCCTGCGGATTGCGATCCGCCAAAGGCCAAGTGCGCCAACGCGACCCCA
>JBJTAQ010000597.1:0-3250 GCA_046090945.1 Pirellula sp. | reverse complement strand
GCGCGGCGAGTTGACCGACAAAGAACTCAAAAGAATCGGTTTCCCCTGGTCGCCCGAGATGGTCGAACGCTCATGTCGAAGTTCCGGAGCTACCCTGGCTGCCGCACGCGTTGCGATCGGCGAAGGAATCGCGGTGAACCTAGCAGGTGGCACCCACCATGCGATGCGAAATGCCGGGGAAGGCTACTGCGTGTTCAACGATTCGGCAGTGACGATCCGCACTCTTTTGGCCGAACGACTCATTGAAAGAGCCTGCGTGATCGACTGCGACGTGCATCAAGGAAACGGAACGGCAGAGATTTTAGGAAAGGATGCCGAAGTCTTTACTTTCTCAATCCACTGCGCCAGGAACTTCCCCTCGCGCAAGCATCCAAGCCACCTGGATGTGGATCTCGACGAAGGTACTGGCGATATCGCTTATCTGGCCAAACTCGAGCAGGGACTCGCACAGGTGATGTCCCAAGGCCCCTACGATTTAGCGATTTATCTCGCTGGTGCCGATCCTTACGTCGGCGATCGTCTGGGGCGATTAGCGTTGAGCAAAGAAGGACTCCGGATGCGAGACCGATTGGTCCTGGATGTTCTAAGCGAACGAGGAATTCCGATCGCTGTGGCGATGGCCGGTGGGTATGCGCCCAATGTCGAGGATATCGTGGACATTCATGCAATGACCGTCCAGGAATGTGCTAGGATCGCCTCGATGTATTGCTAAGCCGAAGTGATGCGATGCACTTGAAGTTCTTATTCGACACTACCGTAAAATAAGTACATCGCCAGTGCGATTTGGCAAAGACTCACGCCAATGCCGACCGGATGGCCCAACCGTGCGCGCCGTTGGGTCATGATAAAGATCACAAGCAGTACCAATGCAGTTCCAATCGCTTTGGCCACCAAGAAAGTAGTCAGGTTCGGCTCAGTGGCACTTGAAATGTGATCCAGTTGCATTAGCCATCTTCCGATCGGGTTGAGTTCGAGTTGCTTTAGACTCGGCGCGTATCGAACGGTTAAAACCATATCGTAGAATGAGATCGCTCCGATGACCGCTAGGTACACGGTAAGCAATAAATTAGACAGTAGATCGAGGATGGACGATTGCAAGCGAGTACGGATCAAAGTGACCTCTCCGAGTTCTCTATTTGGCTTATGTAGCTGGTGTCGATTGTCAAAAAACTTTGCAGGTCGGAGAGGAACCTGTAGGATCGTCCTATAAGTGCGTTTCGCGTGCCAAAAGCTACAGTGGAAACCAAATTTTCGGCTGTGGGGTTTGATCCCCCCTTGGGTGCTGACCAAGGCGGCAAGAGGGCCAAGCAACGTACGAATTCTGCTGCGGACCGCGGCCGCCCTGCAGGATCGAGTTGCGCTGTATTTAAGCAGCCAGACCTATGCGAGGGGTGCTTGGGGCGACGTGCTAAATCCCTAAAAACCATGAAAATAGGGGTTTTGATATTTGTTTGAACAACTATTGTTCGTACAATTAGTTGGATGAAGAACCTTGACCTTGCTATCCAATTTTTTCTCCAGATCGCGGTTATTCTGGGGATCTGCCGTGCCGTTGGGCTCATCGCCAAGCGATTTGGCCAACCTCAAGTCGTTGCCGAGATGATCGCCGGAGTGCTGCTCGGCCCTTCGCTCTTCGGGCTCCTTGCGCCGGATCTGCAAAAATTGCTGTTCCCGTGGGACCCGAAGCAGTCGGTTCGAGACACCTCGGCCTATCTCTTCCCTGCCTCTCAACTTGGCTTGGCGCTTTACATGTTCATCGTCGGCTTGGAGTTCCGAACCGACATCGTCCGAAAGCATCTCAAGAGCTCCGTTGCTGTTTCTGCATCAGGCATGCTGGTCCCTTTCCTGCTCGGGGGGGGCTTGGGATATCTATTCCACAGCTACGGCGGATTGTTTCCTGAGAAGACGACCGCCTCTGAAGCGGCGATGTTCCTGGGTGCCTCCATGTGTATCACGGCATTCCCGATGCTTGCAAGAATTATCCACTTCAAGGGGCTTCAGGGCACCTTGATGGGAACCGTAGCCATTGGCGCAGGAGCGATCGATGACGCGATGGCATGGTGTCTCCTGGCGCTAGTGCTAGCCAGTTTTGACAGTGATATGACCCAAGCCGTCCGCAGCATCGGTGGTGGAATTTGCTTCGTATTTGTGGTGACGATGCTGCTTCGTCCGATCCTTTTACGATTTTGCAACGTGTTTCTGGACGCAAACGGTAAACTGAGTGAATCGGGCTTGGTGATATCCCTAATGCTTATGTCCTCGGGAGCTTGGTTCACCGATTCGATCCACCTGCATGCGGTCTTTGGGGCTTTTTTAATTGGAACCGCGATCCCTCGGGGAGAGATCCACTCGAGCATCGTTGATCGGATCCAACCCCTAACCGTCGCCCTGCTGTTGCCCCTCTTCTTTACCTACTCCGGACTCAACACCCGTATCGGGCTTTTGAATCAGTGGTGGCTCTTGGGCGTGTGCTTTGCGATCCTCGTTGCGGCGATTCTCGGCAAATGGGCTGCTTGTACCCTCGCGGCAAAATTCTCCGGTTTGAGCACTCGCGATGCGATGGGGATTGGAGTTTTGATGAATGCTCGAGGGTTGATGGAGTTGATCATCATCAACAAAGGGCTTGAGCGTGGAATCATTTCCTACGAGCTATTTGCCTGCTTAGTCATCATGGCCATCATCACCACCCTCATGGCCTCTCCCCTTTTCGATCGAATGATGAAAAAGGGCTAGGCCAACTTCGGCAGTTGTTTCAATGGTCTTGATGGTGTTCACTGGATTATCCAGTTAGACAACTACATCCAAGTCCCCTTGAGGAACTCATCGTCGATATCGTTCGAGTCGATTCGCTCGTCGTTGCCCTGGGCAAAACTTGCCCAGAACTCGACAGCGTTTTCATCCTCCGAATCGATCGGGAATAGTGTTGGACCGTAGAGTTCTGCTTCATCGCTGAGTGTAGCCCACGCGTTAGCTTGAGCACCGGCCATGTTGTACAACACCGCTTGCTCGACAACCTCTGGCTGCGGAGCCGCCAGCAGTCCGATCGCCAATCGGCTTGTCCCCTCAACTCCGTCTTGTTCGCCTTCACCCGACCCGCTGTTGCCAGTCGAGTTGATATAGTCGACCAAACTCAGCACATCCGTAGCGTCGACGAATCCATTTCCATTAACGTCGTAGAACGGCGGTGGAGGTGGAAGTTGGTCGACAGGTATCGAAGCACCGGTGGAGTTCAGTAGGTTGATGATCAACA
>JBJTAQ010000596.1:0-4867 GCA_046090945.1 Pirellula sp. | reverse complement strand
ACCCATTGTTGCAAGTTCGCTTTACAAAATCCATCCAGTTTATCCGAATGGATAAGCTTTCGCCAATCGGTCATGAATTGGGCCTTGATCCTGGGTTCCTGAGCCACAATCGAAGCTCCAAAAACCTTGGCCAATCGCACTAAAGCTTGGTATTGCTCTCTGAGCCCAGATCGCATCAATCCAGGTTCCGAAACATCCGCGATGGCGATCCAAGCGTAACTGTCCAATCCACACCCATCTACAACTTGGATCTTTACCAAGCGGTTTTTGTATGGGTCCAAACCGACCGAGACGAACTTTGCGACGTCGTTTCGAGGGGCATAGCTTCGATGGATCTCAGTCCAGTCTCCTGTTTGAGGATCCGCAACAAGGACACGAACGAAGTTCTCTTTTCGATCGGCTTCGTTCGGGAGTCCATCATGGCCCGCGACCCAAAACGAAAGTTGTTCCTTAGCCGGAAATACGCCGCTGGTCCAGGTCCCAGTGTAGCGTTCCGAGAGCCCAAGGCTGCTCCAGAAAGGTACTTTGTCCTTGGTGACCTGATCGGGCTGAGGATGGCTCTGTGCGTTGAGGGATCTACTTTCGATCGGCCATTCACGAAGGTCACGGCCTCGGTTTGCTAGGGCTGTCCAGCCATACAGACGGGAGTCCTGCAAGTCAGCTTGATCGAGCCAATTCACAGTCGCATCCCTCAGGGCTTTCGTCCCGAGTTCGACCAGCATCGGCGATAGCTTGCCATTGCGCTGCTTTTGCGATTCGGCAATCAGAAGGATCTGCTCGGCTTTCGAGGATGGTTCTGCAACCATGTTGTCCAACAAGCTCAAGACTTGGGGTATTTGCGGTTCGTCTACGCTTGTCGCTGCATTCAACAGTGCATCCTTGAGCCAGGGCGCCGAAGAACCTTGAGGAAGTCTCTGCGATGCGTTCTGTATGAGTTCCAGCGACCAACTTGCAGCGCTTGGTTGACGCACCGCTTGCAGGACTTTGAGCAAGTCCTCGACGCGATTCTGGTAGTTGGCTACCGTGAGACTCGATGGTACGAGTACCTCATGAGGGAATGCTGTGGACTGTCTAGCAGCACGGGCCAATACATCTCGTACGGCGATCCAGTGGGCCTGCTTGAGAATCGCATCGCGATCATCGACTCGACGAACCCGATCCAGTAGCATCGCAGCATCCGAGACAGTGCCGATTTCGCCAAGACGCTCGACGGCAACTAGTCGATCAACAGCAGATTCGGTTTCCGAGGGTTTGGATGGAGCCGCGAGCGCTGCGAGGGCCTGGTCGCGGGTGAGTTTGGAGCGATCGCTCCAAATCGACTCAGTAGCGGGATTCGAGGCGGTTGTTTGAGGATTGCCGATCGCTCGGATGCGCCAGATGCGACCGCTGGTGCGATCTCGGTCGGGATGATCCAAAGGGACCTCGTAATGGCCGATAATCTTGTTGTAAAAGTCCGCAATGTACAGGCAGCCATCGGGTCCGAATTGCAAATCCACAGGGCGGAACCAAGGGTCATCGCTGGTTAACAAGTCCGGCAACTCAACAGCTTTGGCGGTCGCACCAAAGTACTCCAGGCGGTTGCGATTGATGCGGCAAGTCATCACATTGCCGCTGAGCAGGTTGGTTTGAAAATTCGCAGGAAAAGAAGGGTTGTTGACATAAGCGACCCCGGAGATCGCGGTGCTGCCGTGCAAGTGCTCCATGGTCGAAGGGACGAAACCGAGTCCATCGTGTGGCCGACCGAAACTTGGATAGCAACCGCCACGAACCAGTTGGGTGATCGGTTTGCTGTGGCAATCGGCGGTGAACCAAAACCCGTATTTATCCTTGGTCATCCCGAAAGGATTGACTTGGCCTTGGGTGTAAAGTTCGACGCGCGAGCCATCGGGCCTGAAGCGAAACACATTGCCACTGGTCAGTTCGACGGTATGCCCGTCGGTCCCTTGGAGTTTCGATATATTGTTAAAACCGTGGCAAGCGTAGATCCAACCATCGAGGCCATCGCGAAGGGCGTTGACCATCCCGTGGGTATCTCGAGTCGTGTCGAACGGACCGAGGATGACTTTGCGATCATCGCACCGGCCATCGCCATCGGTGTCGCGAAGGTAATAGAGGTTGGGAATCGAAAAAGCGATCGCGCCGTCTTGGTAGGGCAGGATCCCGATGGGGATATTGAGTCCATCGGCGAAGGTGGTTTTCGATTCAAAAGATCCATCGTGGTCTTTGTCTTCGAGGACGACGATGGCGTCGGCATGTTGCTGTTGGTCTTTAGCGGGGAACGGATACAGGACGCTTTGTGTGAGCCACAATCGACCTCGAGAGTCGAATGCCAAATTCATCGGCTTGGCGATCAGAGGTTCGCTTGCGACCAGTTCGACTTGGAATCCTGCTGGCAGGTGGAATCCCGCAAGTTCGTCTGTGGGAGACCTCCATTCCGAGGAGCGGATGGTTTGGCCATACCATTCGGCCGGAGAGTTCGGTTCGGCCGGTTTGTCCGCAGGCTGGATTTCTTCAGCGACTAGCAGCGATGCTAGAGCAAGGATCAGTGTGGGTAGGAGCAGCATGATTGAAAGGATTCAGAGGGAGTTTTCGGTTCCCGAGATGCGAACGTGTATTGTATCTACTCGTGAGCACTTCGTTGTCGCCCATGGTACGTTCCGCAGTCCCCTTTTGTTGCCGATGAGACTTGTGCTATGACTCGGATCGATGCATGAGCGGCGATTGAGGTCGATACCCGGGCTGCTGCACGTACCCGGCAGAGTCCGAGGTGTTACAAGAGAATTGCGAAACGCAGTAGAATTCGCGAAATGGAGTTTTCCCCAAAAGCGAGGTCGACGGGGCTCGAACCCGCAACCTCCGGATCGACAGTCCGGTGCTCTAACCAATTGAGCTACGACCCCGGCAGAAATTCAAGAAGACCGCTCGAGGAATAGAGCGGGTTTTTCGGCCCTTCGAACTACTTGGAGTTCGGGTGTCTCGCATTTGGGACGGACTAGTATAGCGTCCCTGGCCGACGAATCAAGCGACGGCTTGGCAAAACTCCAAGCTAGAACCGGAAGGCGAACTGGTTGTAGACAATCCATCCGGAATTGTCCTGCAAAACCGCGAAATCGGTCTCCCGGTAGTCAACTTGCACCCCATATTGCAACATGGGGGTGATGTCCCAGAACAGACATCCGTAATAGGCGGAATTTCGGGCAATCGCCCCAGGGCTGGCTGGCAGATCCCTTCGAAGTGCCGCATCGATGCCATAACCGGCGTGCAAATGGAGGCGATTTGTTAGGTAAAAAAAAGCCTCGAGGAATCCTCCCTGCCCACGGATCGCTTCAAATGTCTGCGAGTTAATGGTCTGGAAAATCGTCCCAGCATAGTTTCCAAGACCTTGGCCAAAGTAGCCCTCTGCGATAATCCCAAGTCGATCGGTTAAATTGATCTTGCTGTCAACCGACATTCCACCAATGTCGATGATCGAACGGATCGGTATATTCGGATCGATATCCTCCAAGCTGTAGATGATCTGTGAATTTCGGATCCGCCCTACCAAACCTGCCGCGGCGACTTCTAAAGGTCTCTCTTTTCTGCCACCGGCCAACGGTTCGATTTCCCCGAAGCCCAATACGCCTCGAACCTCGAAGTTGGGGATTCCATCGGACTCGGTCGTCCTGCGACTCGAATCGATAAGCACTGTCGAGATCGGATCGCTGAGGGCCGTCTGCAAGGTCGCTTGGAAGGCATCGTTGGGTTTCCAGAACGCTTCGCCGCGCAGTTGACCTCGGAAGGTTCCGGCATTGCCTGCACCACCCATGAGTGTCATCGGAATAACGATCGGATCGCGAGGGGCGAACAGGTCCGGTTGAAGACCTGCCGAGAATCGAAAGTGCTCATTTCGAATCTCACCAAACGCGACCACAGGCATAAACCCATAGATGTCGGAAGTCAGACTCGAGTTGGTGAAGTAGAACTTGCCAAACGCCCCGGTCTGCCACCCGCCCACTTGCGGGCCAGCGTACAGGAACTGCAAATTCGATTGCCTCGCGTGGGCTTCGAACGTCGATGTGTCGCCGCCGAGTATCGATGGAGGCAGCATGAACAAGGGACTCCATGGCACAAAGGAGCGATCGGATCCATAGACTCCTAGCAGCGAAATCGCTCCGGAGACTTTCAGTTGCCCAACACCGCTTTGCATCACCACGCCACCAGCACTGGGTTCCTTGGCATTGGGCCCACCGCCCATCGGAGCTTGTAAGTACACGACCTGCGGAGCAGCGATCTGGGCCAGCGTCTCGGGCGCAGTGATTGGTTCGGAATCCAATGCCTGGGATGATGCCGGAAGCTTCAATTCCTGGGCTGGTTCGATCGAACTAGCGAGGACCACCTCCGGATCCACGGCGAGCTCGTTAAGCTTGACCTGAACCGATTCAGGCGGACTCTGGCACAAAGCCCAGTTGACTGCGGGTAGAAAAAATACATACAAACAGCACAGGATCGGTCGATAGCGTGTCATGAAACTCTGAAATCACTGGCGAGGATTCGTAAGTTCGAAATTCCAAACAAACAAGTCAGATAGCAAACAAGCCAGTGCAAAATCAAGATCGATTATCGATCGGACGGATCATCGATCGGACGGATCATCGATCAGATGGGCAAGCCTTTCCAGCGGACGAAGGCTTCTATGGCGAAGTACTCTGGTAGGCCGAGCTGGTTGTAGCTGTCGGCCGTGCCTCGGTTTCGGTCTTCGGCCCTCTGCCAGAATTCGCGCGGGTCACTTCCGGGAAACAGGGCTTTGTGCCAGAGTCCGCCTGAATCGGTTCAGGTCAAGCTTAACGAGCTCGCCGTGGATCCGGAGGTGGTCCTCGCTAGTTCGATC
>JBJTAQ010000595.1:0-2684 GCA_046090945.1 Pirellula sp. | reverse complement strand
GTACGAATGGGTTTAGAGCGATCAGGCTGAGTTGCTTTGATGACAATAGAATCGATATAAATCAGGACTGGTTGAATAAGTATGAGCTAGAGCCATATCTTTATTTTAAGTTTATCAAGTTGGGATATAAGGTTCTAGAGGTGCCTGTTTCAAAAATATATCCGGCTAAAGAGCTGGGCTACACCAAGATGCGTCCGATCATTGGGTGGTGGAGTATACTGCGTCCTATTTTTCTCCTTGGTTTGGGTATTAAGAAATGATAAGTAGAGTTCCATTTTTCGATTTAACAAGACAAAATGCATCGCTTAGGAACGAGATTGACCAAGCGATCGCTAAGGTCATTAATAATACCTCCTTTATCCTGGGAGATGACGTCGCGAGTTTTGAGGAGCAATTTGCTTCGTTCATAGGGACCAAGTTTGCGGTTGGTGTAAACAGTGGCTTAGATGCCTTGGCCTTCTCATTGCGTGCGGTTGGTGTTGGTCCAGGGGATGAGGTTATTGTGCCGGGCAATTCATTCATCGCGACTGCTCTTGCAGTCGATGCATGCGGAGCAAGATCGGTGATGGTGGATTGCGACCGCAACACATTCCTCATGGATCTTAATTGGCTTGTCGATAGTATTTCACCCCGTACAAAGGCAGTCGTTCCCGTTCATCTTTACGGGCATCCATTGGACCTTTCCCCGGTAAGAGGCATTCTCGAAAAAAGGGGAATTAAGATCGTTGAGGATGCGTGCCAAGCGCACGGAGCTAGGCAGGGCGGTGTTTCTTGCGGTGCGATTGGGGATGCTGGTTGTTTTAGTTTCTATCCAAGTAAGAATCTCGGGGCGTTCGGTGACGGTGGAATGGTTACTACAGACAGTGAGGAAATATGGAAGAAAATTAAATTGATGAGGTCCTACGGATCCGTCGTTAAATACCAGCACGAAGTCGTTGGTTGGAATTCAAGATTAGATACCATTCAGGCTGCAATACTAAAATGCAAATTGCCCCATTTAGAGAGTTGGAACAACAGGCGACGTGAGATAGCTGCTAAATACTCGCGTCTATTGGGTGACCTTAAAGAAATCGAGTTGCCTATTGAATTGGAAAATGCCAGGCACGTGTACCATCTATACATTATTCGGTCGAATAACCGAGATATGTTTAAAAATGAGTTGGAGAAGCACGGAGTCTCGACTGGTATTCATTATCCGATCCCGATTCACCAGCAACCTGCATATTCAGGAAAAGATGATTTCAAGCCGTTGCCTGTTTGCGAAGTTGAGAGTTCGCGAATCCTATCATTGCCAATGTTCCCGGAAATGACCGATGAAGAGGTAGATTATGTTGCGAAAACGATTCGCAACATTGCCTTAAATACTGATTTGCTTTGAGATGCATATCGGCAAACGATTCTTCCGGGAACGGTAGGACTTTCGAGCCTACAGGTTTTGATCAGTTGGATGAATAATTCGAATGACAAATTGAGGGATGTTTAAATGCAATCGGTACGTGTTGGTGTTATTGGATGTGGGCACTGGGGGCCCAATCAAATCCGCACATTTTATTTCCATCCGAGTTCGACGTTGGTTAGGATATGTGATAGGGACCCAGGGCGTTTGGTGGGCGTGAGTAAGAATTATCCGGATGTTCAAACAACTACGGAGTCACGGGAAATTACCAGGGCTACGGATATTGACGCAGTCATAATTACAACACCCGCTTCCACCCATTATGCATTGGTGAAGGACGCATTGGAGCATGGCAAAGATGTACTTTGCGAGAAGCCCCTTACGATCGCCAGCGCGGAAGCCTACGAACTGGCCGAAATTGCTGAGCGGAATGGACGGATTCTGATGGTTGGACACATCTTCCTTTTCAATGCCGGGATATTTAGGTTGAAGTCGCTCATTTCGGAGGGATCTCTCGGCGATTTGCGGTATATGCATGCAGTTAGGACAAATCTCGGTCCAGTGCGTGCGGATGCCAATGCCATTTACGATCTGGCATCGCATGATATTTCCGTATTTAATTATCTAACTGGAGCCACCCCTAAGGTTATTTCTGCGGCAGGAAGATGCTATTTGCAACCAGCAGTGGAGGATTTCGGTTTTATCGCTCTAGAGTATCCGTCTGGGGTTTTCGGCCACATTCACGTCAGTTGGTTGGATCCCAAAAAGATAAGAAAACTTACAGTTGTTGGAACTCAAAAAATGGTTACCTGGGATGATTTGTCTTCACAGGGTCCCATTGAGATTCATTCCAAGAAGGGCGAGCAAAGATTGGATGAGAGCACAGGGGTCGTTTCGGTGTCGATTGTCGATGGGGACGTTCAGCTTCCTCTCGTCAAAAGCACTGAACCGTTGAAGCAACAAGCGGATCATTTCCTCTCGTCGGTGGTAACACGACGGAATCCGGTGATCGATGGACGTTCGGCAGCAAACATCGTTGAAACACTGGAGCAAATCGACGCAATTCTCCGCAGGGAGAGATAGTAACGCTAAGATTGCGGATCGGTCTCTATTCGAGGTCATTCAGTTTTTAACTGGTAAGAACTTTTTTCATGTTCTTGGCTTTTCGGTACTGTTAAACGAATGGAGTTAGCTGAGTCGTGTTCTATGGCATCGCGAGAGTTTCTAATCACGGAGGCACGGAGGGGCTTTTTTCTCTAGTGCTAACAATGAGCAACTCTGTGAGTCT
>JBJTAQ010000594.1:0-3550 GCA_046090945.1 Pirellula sp. | reverse complement strand
TCTGCTGGTCTTGGGTGTTATCGGAGTTGGTGCGGAATACTCATTGCTGTGGCTTCGACGCCGAATGTGCCCTTGGTTCAATGGCGCTTGAGCGATATCGAGCGACAAACTTAACGTTCCAAAATCCGTTTTAATTTACCTTGATTCTTTTGATGAGGAGGCTCGTTTGAAAGCCACGATTGTACTGCTCCCGGGAGATGGTATCGGCCCCGAAGTGACCGGATCGGCTCATCGCGTTTTGGCAAAGGTTGCCAAGGACGGCGGTCACACCTTCGAATTCCAGGAGCACAAAATCGGGGGGATTGCGATCGACTTATATGGAGATCCGCTCCCCGAGGAGACGATTGCGGCTTGTAAGAAATCCGATGCAGTGCTGCTCGGCGCGGTCGGTGGACCGAAGTGGGATGACCCAAATGCCAAAACCAGGCCCGAAGCGGGGCTTTTAAAGATACGAAAGGAACTGGGGCTTTTTGCGAATTTGCGTCCTATCGTTACTTTTCCAGAGCTGCTTGATTCGTCACCGCTCAAGCGTTCTATCATCGAGGGGACGGACATTCTGTTTTTTCGAGAGCTCACAGGAGGCCTGTATTTTGGACCATCGGGTTGCGAAACGCTTCCCGATGGCCAGCAGCGAGCTTATAGCACCGCCGTGTACACCACGCATGAGGTCGAACGAATTGTCAGGATGGCAGCCCAGGCGGCGCGAAAACGCCGCAAGAAACTGACGATGGTCGATAAAGCTAACGTATTGGAAGCCTCTCGACTCTGGCGGCGAGTCAGTGCCAAGCTCATGCAAGAGGAATTCTCCGATCTCCAGTACGAAGTCGTCTTGGTCGACTCCATGGCGATGCATTTGCTATCTCGTCCGACCTCGTTCGATGTCGTCGTAACGAGCAACATGTTCGGGGACATTCTGACCGACGAAGCTTCGATGCTCCCAGGCTCTCTGGGGATGTTACCCAGCGCGTCGATCGGCAGCAGCGGTCCTGGACTCTACGAGCCGATTCATGGCTCGGCACCCGACATCGCGGGCAAGGGGATCGCAAACCCGCTCGCCACGATCTTGGCTGCCGCCATGCTATGTCGCCATTCGCTCGGCTTGCATCAGCAGGCCGATCAAATTGAAAATGCTGTGCGAAAGGTGTTGGCCCAAGGCCACCGCACAGCGGATCTTGTTCCGCGAGGTCAGGCTTCTATTGGCACCGAGGCCATGACGCAAAAAGTGCTCGACAACCTCTAACCTCGGAGCAGGTCTCAGATGCGCGAGCCCCTTGCAAATCGAGAACTCTGCTCGTTCTGTTCGTTGCTTTGCGAATTGCCGGATGAGACGTTCGGCGGAGATTCCCAGAATGCACTTGCCCCAAGCTTAGCTTGCCCGAAACGCGATCGAATTAGGTCGCTGATTCCCCCTGGTCCTGATTCGTACCAAGCACCGCTAGCAAGAGCTATCGAAATGGTGCAGCGAGCAAATTCGGTGCTGGTCACAGGTCGGATCTACACCGTCGAGTCGGCTCGCTCTGCGATCGATTTCGCTCGTCGATTCGACGCTCTGATCGATCCCTGGGATAGCGATGGGGCTTTTGACGCGATTACCTCGATGCAGCGAGTCGGCGGATACAGCGTTTCGCTCGGCGAGGCTCGCGACCGCAGCGATCTATGGATTGTGATCGGCGACGATCGAGTCTTGGAACAGACTCCGAGATTGCCAGAAGCGATGCGCTGCGGACGAGCCGTTCCAGTACTGTTACTTGGGCGCTGGAGCGATTCGAGTATCCAAGCTTGGAGCGATGCAGGTTTCCAGACGGTGTGTATCGAGACGAATATCGAACAGTTGCCGAGAATTCTCAGTCAAACGATCCGGCTCGGGTCGGAGTATTGCGACAGTCAAACTGGAAAATGGATTCTTAACGCAAAGTACACAACGGTCCTGTATGCTCCACAGTCTCTGGACATCCAAAACCGGGATCTTTGGATCGACTTAATCCATCGCTGGGTCTTGCAGCGAAATGAGACGACTCGCATCGCCACCCTGGCTTGGGCGAACTTGCAAGCGACATTTCATCAAACCTGCACCTGGCTCACAGGCTTCCCAGGTCGCATTCGATTTGAAAACCAAAGTGCTCAATTCGAACCGAACCGTTATCGAGCCAAGGATTGGTGCGGCCAGCAAGCGAGCGAACCTCTTGGTTTGCACCGACCGCTATTGGTCTGGGTGGATGACTCTGTGGAAGAGTTCCCCAGAGAGTTTGAGTCCTTGGGAATACCCAAGATAGCGATCAACCCGAGGGGTTGCTCGCCTGGGCTTTCCGAGCACGTTTGGTTGCCAACGGGAATTGCTGGTTTGAACTACGGCGCGAATATGTTTCGAGGAGATCAGACGATCCTCGCTAGGGTAACCTGCAAGGATCCGAAGGGTTATTCATTGCAAACGAGTCCGACAGATTGGCTCGGGAGGCTCACTCGATGAGAGTAACCCGCTTAAAGAATGTACGCCTCGTCGATGGAATGCAGACATCTTCGAAGCCGACTGAACTTTTCATCGTCGATCAGACGTTAGCTCGCAAGCTTCCGCCGGACGTTCGAATCGATTCGGATTACGACTTGGAAGACCACATCGTGATGGCCGGGGGGATCGACATCCACACGCATATCGGCGGAGGCAAAGTCAATCTTGCTCGGTTGCTATGGCCAGAACGCTCGAAACGCACTCAGGAGCAGAAGCCTTGGCTCGAACCGCTCAGCGCTCCGGTGCCGAGTACTTGGGAGACTGGTCGTCGCTACTTGCAGATGGGCTACACGACATGTTTCGAACCGGCGATGCTGCCAGCCAACGCCAGGCAATCGCATATGGAGATGCGCGATACGCCTTGGCTCGATACCGGCGGATATGTGGTTTTGGGGAACGATCGCATGCTCTTGAGCATGATTGCCATGCGAGCAAGTCAGCAGCAGATCAATGACTATGTCGCCTGGATGGTCGCTTCGAGTGCTGCGATGGCCATCAAGGTGGTGAATGCTGGTGGTATTGATGCATTCAAATTCAATCAACGTCAATTGAATGTTGACGAGGTCCATCCGGAGTTGCCGGTGAGCCCACGAGATCTGCTCTGGGCGTTGGCGACTGCAGCCGAAGATCTTGGACTTGCTCACCCACTGCATGTGCATTGCAGCAATTTGGGAACCCCGGGCAATATCGTATCAACCCTTGCGACACTCGACGCGGTCGAAGGCCGCCGTATTCACTTAACCCACGCTCAGTACCATTGTTACGGAACCCAGGGGCCGCATGGTTTCAGTTCCGAAGCCTCCAGGCTAGCCGATCGAGTGAACCGATCGAATCATATTTCGATCGATGTAGGCCAAGTCCTATTCGGTCAGACGATCACCCTGTCGGCCGACACCATGCATCAGTACAACCATCGGAAATTAGCAAGTCCCCGCAAGCAGATCTTTCAGGACTTGGAATGCCAAGCTGGCTGCGGATTGCTGCCGTTTCGCTACAAGCAGGGGCAGTACGTACACGGTTTGCAATGGGCGATCGGACTGGAAT
>JBJTAQ010000593.1:0-4038 GCA_046090945.1 Pirellula sp. | reverse complement strand
CGTCAAATCCAGAGATATCTGAACCTTAGGTTGCATTTTGTGAACTTTCGCTAAACCGATTGCAGGGGCGAGGCCGGGGTTTTGTCCAAGCAAGCTGCGATGTGGCGGACAGCTTGCCGCAACCGAGCCTCATTTTCTACCAGAGACATTCTGAGGTATCCTTCTCCCGATGGACCAAACCCGCCACCAGGACTGACCGCCACGTTGCCCTTCTCTAAAAGCATCATCGCAAAGTCGATCGAATTCATCTGCGATGCCCAAGGCTCGGGGATTTTCGCCCATACGAACATGCCCGCTCGAGGGGTTGCGGCCTCCCAGCCAAGGCGTCGCAACCCATCGAGCAACACATCGCGCCTTCCCTGGTAGATCTTCGACTGCTTTTCCACCGTGGCTTCGGTATCCCGGAGCGCCACGATCGCCGCAATCTGAATCGCTTGGAACATTCCGTAGTCGTAATACCCCTTGATGGTCGCCAAGCCTCGAACCATCTCGGAATTCCCTGCGCAAAAACCAACACGCCAGCCGGCCATGTTGTAGCCCTTGCTCATCGTCGTAAACTCAACCCCTACATCTTTGGCTCCAGGCGCGGATAAAAACGAAGGCGGAATATAACCGTCGTAAGCCACATCCGCATAGGCAAAATCACTTATAACCATCAATCCATAACGCTTGGCTAGCTTGACTACCTCGACGTAGAAACCCGGCTCGACAGTGACCGTCGAAGGATTGTGAGGGTAATTGATGATCAACAACTTGGGCTTGGGATAAAAATGCTCGCAGGTGTAAGCGATATTGCTCAAGTATCGATCCGTGTCGGCGACATCCAATGCCACCACATTCCCCGAGGCGAGTATAACCCCGTACATGTGTACCGGAAAAAATGGAGCCGGGATGATCGCAGTGTCACCGGCCCCGATAAGGCTCAGCAACATGTGGGAGAATC
The DNA here is from genome assembly GCA_046090945.1 of Pirellula sp. Classification (GTDB taxonomy): domain Bacteria; phylum Planctomycetota; class Planctomycetia; order Pirellulales; family Pirellulaceae; genus JBKCUI01. The sequence goes on along the minus strand of JBJTAQ010000593.1, from coordinate 3,095 downwards.
CCTCCTTGGATCCCAAGCAGACGATCGCCTCGGATTCCGGATCCAAGCGTACGCCGTACTTGCGAAGGTACTTGCTGGTAAGTTCCCTGCGAAGGTTCAAAATTCCATTGGCCTTCGAATAGCCGTGGTTGCGGACATCCGAAGCGGCTTCCGAGAGTTTCTCGATCACTAAAGGATCCGGAGGATCGCTCGGATTGCCCATCCCCAGGTCGATCACGTCCTGTCCGGACCTGCGTTTCTGGTACAGTAGGTTGTTGATTCGACCGAACAAATAAGGGGGTAAACGGTGGACTCGGGGTGCGAATTCAACGCGAAACGGCGAGTCTTTCATCATGGCTTGTCGCTTGGGGGCTAGTCGGAATAAAAACAGCCTAAGTCGGCCTTAGACAGGCCTCTAGGATAAGCGACAGACCCCCAAGCGGAAAGGTGCAGAAATTGGATTCCCCAATGAAATAACGGTTGTCCAATTGTGTCGAATTCGTATCAGTCCGACGTCGCCGGATTCGATCCACAGAAAAGTAAAAGGTGGGCAAACGCAACGTTCGCCCACCTTTTCCTTTTTTTATAGTAGGTTCTTGGGAGTTGTACCCGAGCAGGTCCTAGGCGACGTGCTTGAGGAATCCTTCGAGCATGCCGGCCCGAACCGGGTTTTGCAACTTGGCAACCGCTTTGGACTCGATCTGCCGTACTCTCTCCCGGGTCACTTTGAAGATTCGCCCGACTTCCTCGAGAGTGTACGAGAAGCCGTCGGTCAAACCGTAACGGAGTCGGATGATCTCGCGTTCCCGGTAGGTAAGCGTTTTGAGAAGCGCATCGATTCGATCCCGGAGTATGCCGTTGTTGGCGTTTCGAGAAGGACTATCGCTCGATGGGTCTTTGATGAACTCCCCGAAGACGTTTTCATCCCCTTCTCCGACAGGTCGATCTAAACTGACCGGCCCACGGCCAATGTCCATAACTCTCTGAACATCCTCGACTTGAACCTGCAAGGTATCGGCGAGTTCTTGGGCCGAGGGCTGGCGTTGAAGCTCATGGGTAAGCTTTTTTTCTGCCTGTCTGAGCTTGCTGAGCATGTCGATCATGTGAACCGGGATTCGGATGGTTCGAGCCTGATCGGCGATCGCACGGGTGATGGCTTGTCGGATCCACCAAGTGGCGTACGTCGAGAATTTGAATCCCCGACGGTACTCGTACTTGTCGACCGCGCGCATCAGACCGGTATTGCCTTCTTGGATTAGGTCCAAAAAGCTCATCCCCCGGTTGCGATACTTCTTGGCGATTGAAACGACCAAACGAAGATTACCGCTGGATAGCTGACGCTTGACGGCCTCGTACTCCTTGTAACTCTTCCTAAAGTCTTCAACCCTGCGGCGCAGAGACCTGGGGCTTTCCTGCGTCGTCATGATCAAGTGCCTTAGCTCGGACAAGCATCGTTGGAGTTCGAGCGGGTCTGACGTGTTTTGACGAAGGTGTTCGATCCGCTCGGTCAGATAGTCCATGCGTTGCGAGAATTGTTCGAGCTGACGCATCAGGGGGATCACTCGTCTGGATCGCAGCGAGAGTTCCTCGACCAATACCAAAGATTTCATCCTTCGACGCTGATAGTTGAGTCTCGCATCGGCCTTGGCTGTCGCCGAAGAACTGCGACGCACAACGGTCTGGAAATCCCGACGGTTCTGATCGATCAGCCGATCGAGTGTGGCAAGGTTCGCTGGCATCCGGGCCGTGATCTGCTCTTTGGTGAGTTGCTCGGTCAATGAGACCTTAATGGTGCGATCAAACGGCAGAATCCCTGCAGCGACTTTGCGAAGTATCTCCACGGTGTGTCTGAGGGCAAAGTCATTACCGAGCACGGCTCGACGGAACTTACGCCGAGTGATCTCAATCTTTTTGGCAAGCGCAATTTCCTGGTCGCGACTAAGCAGAGGAATTTGGCACATTTGCGACAGATAGACCCGAACCGGATCTCGCGACATTTGCCTGCGATCGATCGGTTGCTCGGCGCTCGATGCAAGCAGAGTATCTTGATCCTCGGGTCGATGGATCCGAAGCTGGCTGGTTTTTGGACTCGATCCCAGTTGTGGGCTTGGTTTTTTCTCGGCTGTCTCGTCGGCCTCGACGATCTCCACTCCGATGCGATCCAAAGCGACCAGCAATTCATCGAGTTTCTCGGCCGAACTGGCCTCGTCTGGCAAGTAATTGCTGACCTGTTCGTAGGTCAAGTAGCCTTGTTGGCGTCCCAAGTCGACCAACTGCTTGAGTTCTGCGGATTTGCTTTCCATGATCTCCACTCCTTTGGATTCGGAAAAAAATGCGACGTCCAGGCAATCCATTGTCCAGACGTTGGGTCTAAAGTCTGAGGTCTAAAGTCTAAGGTTGTTCAATCCCATGCTTGAGCTGGGCTTGGCGGATGAGCGACTGCAATAAATCGATCTGAGTTTGCTGGTCCAACGAACGATCTTCAAGCGCGCTTCGTTGGGTTCTTGCCGGATCGGCTTGGTCTTGGTCGGCCCATCGCACACACAGCGATTCGAGTCTCGCATGGGCATCCATCGATGCCTTGGATGCTTTGAGCAGTGCCTGTTGGTGTAGGGTCACTAAAATGTTTTTCAAGGATGGGTCTTCGGTGGCCGTTAGGATGCTATCGAAGTCCAGCGCGTGCCCCTCGAGCTCCAAATCCAAGTAGAGCTGAAAGATCGCCAAGCCTGTTTGCGAGGTCAAGCACTTCGGTGAAATGCGCTCGATGGCCATCGGGACCAAATCGGCATGAAGGGCTAAAATTTCCAGGAGTTCAAGCTCGACGACTCCAAGTTGTCCATAGCGATACTCCGAGACAGCCGCTTGAGAGTCACCCTGTGCATCGGCTGGAGGATCCTGTCTTTGCACATCGTTTGCTGGACTGGACCAGCGTTGCTGCTGTTTGCGTAGGTCGCTGAGCCTAGTTTTAATTTGGGTTTGCCCGATGCCGAACTGTCGGCTCAAGCGGGCAATGACCTGTTCGAGTCGCAAGACGACGCGTGAGTCGCTTTGGCTCGATTCAGGAATCTTAGCCAGCGAACCGAGCACACTCTCCAAGGCCACGGTGGCCCGATGCG
>JBJTAQ010000592.1:0-5678 GCA_046090945.1 Pirellula sp. | reverse complement strand
CCCATTTGGGCCAACATCCGCAGGTGTCCGATACTGCCGTAGCCGAAGTCAAAGATCTTCGCTCCTGGAGCGGGTGCAAAGCCATGTTTTTCGGCGAGGTCTAGTGCTCGGGTGTAGGATAGGGGAGATCCGTAGCGTCCGCTGTAAAAGAGCGATTCATCGACCAAGATCTCTCGGTCGTTGATCTGGATCTTACGCGGCCGGACCTTTTCCAATCGAGCTACCTCTTCGACCCAGCGTTTCGTCCACTCGCCGGAGACGAAGGGTTTTACGCTCTCGATTTCTAGAGCGTGTTTTTTGATCACCGAGCCAGGCACTGCTGCCTTCTCGGTTTCTTGGGCGTTAGAAACGCCGTTGGCAACACCGATCCAGCCTAGCAGGGCCAGCATCATGAGCATCGCAAAGCACTGTCGACGCTGCGCAAAGTGGAGCGGCGCGAGACCCCAGAGGCCGGATCGATGGGAGCTCGATAAAAAATCTGGATAGGAGGACATGTTGATACCTTATTTTATGGGAGCTGCAGGGTGATCTCATGAACACCTTGACCCTCGACCCAGCGGTAACGTCGGTCGACATCGAGTCCTTCGACGATCTCACCTTTACCAGAGGGCCATACGCAACGCACGCGGGTCAGTTTATTCTTTTTTCCGACCCCAAGGTGAATGAACCGTTCGTTGGAACCAAAGTAACCTTCCCCATCGCACATCGAGGTGACCCAAAACTCATCGTCGGCTTCGATCCGCAGGACTGCACCGGTGGCATCGCGCTCGCTGGTTGTGCCGACCAATTCCCATTGAACGAAGTGGTTTTCGCGGGGTGAGCGGTTTTCTAGGAGTGCGGCAGGTCGATCGAGATGGGTAGCGACCAAGTCGGGTCGTCCATCGACATTGTAGTCGAGCAGCTGCAGACCGCGTCCGATCCATTTGCCTTCGAAGTACTTACCTGGATGCGGGCTTCTGAGCCAGCGAAACTCCCCTTTTTCATTTTTGAGAACTTGGGTGGGCATCTGCCAAGGGATGTTTTCTGTGCGAAGGTCATCGATATGCCCGTTGACTGCGATGAAATCGAGCCATCCGTCGTTGTCCAGATCGCAGAATTGGCTACCGAAGCTCAGTTGATCGAGGGTTGCGATCCCGAGTTTGCTGCGCCGAGTTCCATCGACAAAAACTCCAGGGAGCGTTTGCAGATACAGCGTACTGACTTCGTTGTAGAAGTTGGTGACGATGATATCCAAGAGCCCGTCGCGGTTTTGATCGCCGCAGGAGATGCCCATGCAAGCTTGTGCGCGACCGATGCTATCGACTGCAACGCCGGCTGACGCTGCGCATTCGACCAGATCCCAGCGAATCGAAGGATCCTGACGGTCGGTTTTCGGCTCGCTGAGCAATAGATTGTTTGGCGAAACATCGTTGGAAAAGAACACGTCGTTTCCATGCCGTTGATCGAGATTGGTAACCAGAGTGCCGAGCGTGTAACCGGTTTGTATCGATTCAAGCAAGGTTGGCGGGGCGACTTGCCAAGTCCCATCGCCGAGGCTAAAGAGGATTCGATTTTTTCCTGGTGGGAACATCTTGGGATTGCAAGAGATGCGAGTCGAGTTGTTGGACTCACACCTGCGAGCGATGGCTTCGGAACCGTACAAGTACGATGCATGGATCAAATCCGGTAGCGAATCACCGTTGACATCCGCAGCGTGGATCGAACTATTCCATAGAGACTTGTCATCCTCTTGCGGAACCTCCCGGACCTCGAACGTGCCGTCTCCGTTGTTGCGGTAGATGCGAGAGACACCTAAGTTTGCGACCAAAAGATCAGGAAAGCCGTCTTGGTCCAAATCCGAAACGCCGATCCCTTGGCCGTATCCGACGTCATCGACCTTGGCCAACCTAGCAACCTCTTGGAATCGTTTGCCGGCGATCGATCGAAACAGGGTCTTGGGTGTGTATTTCGGGGATGAATCCAACGGCGAACCCCCAGCTTCGGAAAAGTACAAATCGGGCCAACCGTCTTTGTCGTAGTCCAAGGCGTTGACGCCACCACCGACACCCTCGATCGTGTACCAGCTTCGATTTGGTTTTGCACCGTTGTCGTAGGCGCTGGTGATTCCAAGTTCTTTGGCAACATCCTCGATGAGAATGCCACCGACGCCCGAGGAGTTGCCGGTTACTTTGGATTCGTTGGCTGGGTTTTCAGAGAGAGATTCGTTTTGTAAATCGGTCGGTAAAGGCCAGGATTCCCATGGCAAACCTTCGAGAACTTTAGGAACTCCCGGAGGGCTTTTACGCAAGGCGACCTGTCGCTCTTTGAGTTCGTCGGTCATCGGGCGATGCCCGAGAGTCACAGCCAGGGCCTCCCAACCAAACGAGGCAACATCGTCTCCCAAGTTCCTGTAGATTTCAGCGATCTTGTCGAAGAGTTTTGGTTCACCGTATTCGTAGGAGATCTGCTGAGCGTAGTCGTTGACTGCAACTAGGTCGTTGCCGAATTGCCTGACCCGCTGAGCCGGCTCGATGAGTTTGAGTTCGATCAGCGCATCGGCAAGGCCTTGATAAGCGGCCACATGCCGGCGATCCAACTGGATCGCTTGGGCAAAACACCTCGCTGCGGATTGCCCTTGTTGCTTGCGCAGCATAAGGCCTCCGAGTGCATACCAATATTCAGGGTGTTTCTCCGCACCGTTGGGACGAGTCGTAAGCCAGTCTTGTAAGTCGCTCAGCCGATCGGTCTCGAGCAAACTCGTTGCGGTCCAAACCCAAGGCTCGATCAGCTCGGGATTCTGTCTAGAAATCTGCTTCAGTTCATCGAGATTCGTTGTGTATCCATTACGAATCAAGCGAGTTCGGATTTTGGCAAAAGCGACGTAGGGGTGATCGGGATAGGCTTCGGCAAATGCGCTGCGAACGGTTTCATCGTCAAAGAAATCGCGTGGATCGACGGTCCCAAGCAATTCGATGCGAGTGAAGTCACCTAAACGGACTAGGCGATCGAGATAGCGATTGGCTTCGAACCGTCGGCCTTGGGCATTGTAGATTTTTGCAAGCAGTCGAATTGCGGGTACGGCCGTTGGATATTTCTTAACGAGTTTGAGCAACTCGGCTTCGGCCTCGGGTAGTTTGCCCAAGGCGACCGTCCACTCGGCAGCTTGGCCGGCCGCCGGGATTGCTTCGGGAGCATCTTCTGGGATGCGTCGGATCGTTTGGATAGCGCCCGGAAGGTCTTCTTTAGCGGCCAGGACCAAGGCGGTTAAATACAGCAGCTTGGGGTCTTGGGGGCGAACCAGTGAAAGACGTTTGACGGCATCCCAAGCTTCTTGGGTTTTTTTTTGTGCAAGTAGTTCGGTGGCTTGGTTGAGCGACTCTTGAAAGTCCTCAAGCGGATTTTCGGTAGGACTCGCAGGCGATCCGGTGGATTCGGCTGTATTAGCATTGGTATTGGAGTTTAGAACCGCAGTGGGCTCTCTAGCCGAGTTCTTGGAAGGTTCGCCCGAGCAACCTGCGATGAGGACTATGACCGCGAGGGCCAAGTAGTAAACGGGGGACTTGGAGAAGGGGACAGGGAGGGGACAAGGCATGGGAAAACGAGGATCTTGCCTGGAATCCGAAAAGGTTGTGGAGCTCGGCCCATGGTCTAGCGCCATTTACAGGCTATCTTCATTGTTTTCCCAGGTAACCGCAAGCTCCTGGATTCAAAAAACTCCCGTAATGGCCGATTAATGCCGGGAAACTGCCCGCTGGAGCTTGGAGTTGACTGGGTTTGAAACTCCTCCAATACCTTGATGAGTGGCACTATCACCGGCAACCCGGCTTGAGACAGCCGACGCTTATAGGGACGGCTCCAAAGCGTCGGCAGGTAGAAATACCCGTGACTCTTCGAGCAGATCTTTGGATGATTGGAAATAGAATACTACAGTCCGGTGAAGCGCGATCCGGTGAAGTGCGTGGGTAGCCCGCGAGATTGAATTGTATGGAGTGCGATCTGATTGTGAGCGATGAAGTCCGATGCGGGTGATTGCCAACCGATGGTTTCTCATTGCGTTCGGTTTGCTGTGGTTGATATCCACTGGAGGACTGGCACGGTCTGCTGAAACGCCGGAGGAAACACCGAGCGGAACTGTTGGTTCGTCGGCCAAGCCGGCCAAGCGGGTCTTGATTCTCTACACGCATCGTCAGATGTCTCCTGTCAATTCCCAGTGGCATACAGGGATCATCGAAGCGATTCGCAAAGACTATGCAGGTCCCTTGGATGTTGATCTGGAGTACATGGACGTTGTGCTTCAAGAGGACCGCGAATACTTCAACGAGTGGGTCTCGCTGCTTCGGCGCAAGTATCGGAAGTATCCTCCGGACGTCGTGATACCTGTTTTCATTCCAGCGGTTACTTTCCTGCTTCCGAACAAGGAGGATTTATTTCCGGGTTGTCCGGTTGTCTTCTGTGCCGTTCCTGCGTCATTTGGTGAGAGTCAGGCGAAGCGTCCGGATGTAACAGGGGTAGGGTTTCGACTAGAGTTCGAAGCCTCGGTGGGGGTCATCCAAAAGCTTTTGCCGCAGACCAAGAAGTTGGCCGTGTTGTCGGGTAAATCGAAGTTAGACGAGTTTTTACGCCGCTCATCCATTCGAAAAATCCGAGACAGCTTTCCTGAATTAGAGATTGTTGATCTTTCAGGATTGAGTCCATCGGAGGTAGCCGTAGCGATGTCGAATCTCGGGCCGGATACGGCCGCCTTAATGCTGACTTGCGAACTGGACCAGCATAACAATCGCTACACGACGACGGACTACATGCAGGAGCTCAAGAGTCTGACATCCACCCCTGTCTTTGGTTGCTATGATACGGTTCTCGGGCATGGGATCGTGGGAGGAGCGTTGGTATCACCGGTTGAGCAGGGCAGGATGGCCGGAAGACTGGCTGCCAAGATTCTCAACGGGGAATCAGCCGAGAACATCCCTGAGGAATTGAGCCAGAGTTATTCTATGGCGTTTGATGCCGAGCAGTTGCAGCGATTCGGCATTCCCCAAAACCGTCTTCCTAGAGATTCGAAAGTTATCAACCGCCAACTGGATGTTTGGAGGCAATACGGCAGGTACCTTGCCATCGGATTGGCAGCGTTTTTTGCGCAATCGGCCATCATCGTCAGTTTGCTGATCAACCGAAAAAAACGGATTGCGGCAGAGAGAGAGGCTCGATCGCTTGCCGGTAGAATACTTTCGGCTGGCGAGGATGAGCGACGGTATCTGGCAAGAGAGCTACATGATGATGTATCGCAGCGGCTTGCCGCCGTTTCGATTGAAACCGGGGCGTTGGAAAACAAGATGTCGGATTCGAGCGAAATCAAGGAGTCGCTTGGGAATCTGAAGAAATCGCTCAAGCGAATCTGCGATGATTTGCATCGGATGAGCCGCCACATGCATCCATCGGTGCTGGATGACTTTGGACTCTCCGACGCCATCAAATCCGAATGCAGCGAGCTAGCCCAAAGATGGGCGATTCCCATCGAAGTTCATCATCCGAAGGATTTTCCAGAGATACCCAAATCAATCGCACTATGTTTGTATCGGGTAGCCCAAGAAGCACTGTGGAATGCCGTGCGTCACTCCAAAGCGACCAAGATCAATGTCGAGCTGAAATCCGACCCTGAATTAGTTTACTTGGATATCCAAGACAATGGGATCGGGTTTGAT
>JBJTAQ010000591.1:0-3424 GCA_046090945.1 Pirellula sp. | reverse complement strand
AAAGCAGATCGATCCTGAATTGGTCATGCAAGCGATCGAGGCCGCTTTGATCACTGCCACCAAACGGCAATTTGGGGACGAGGCGGTGGTTGACATCCACATCGCGCGCGATGCGGGGACCATCAACGCCACGGTCGATGGTCGGACGCTTAGCCAGGACGAGATCGGTCGAATTGGGGCTCAGACGGCCAAGCAAGTGATCATCCAGAAGCTCAAAGAAGCCGAGCGGGACGCGCGGCTCGATGAGTTTCACGAGCAGGTCGGCCAGTTGGTCACTGGGATCGTGCAGCGCACTGAGAAGGGGCTTACGATCGTCCAGCTCGGGAATGTAGAAGCGATACTCCCGAAAAGCGAGCAGATACCAGGAGAGGTTTATCAGAACGGTTCTCGTGTCCGCGCGGTGATTTACGAGGTCAAGGCTGTTGGTAACCGCGTGAAAATCATTCTTTCGCGGACCAAGGGGACGCTTGTTCAAAGGCTTTTTGAGCAAGAGGTGCCTGAGATTGCCGAGGGAGTCATTAAAATCAACGCGATCAGCCGAGAGCCAGGTTACCGGAGCAAGGTGGCCGTTAGCAGCACCGACCAGCGAATCGATTGCGTGGGTGCTTGTGTTGGCATGCGGGGCAATCGCATCAAGAACGTGACGAGTGAGTTGGCAGACGAGCGGATTGACATTGTCAGGTGGAGTGACGACCCGATGGTGTTGATCCCGAATGCTCTGCAACCGGCCCAAGTCGAGCAGGTGTTGCTTTGCGATATGATCGGCCGAGCGATCGCGTTGGTGAATGTTGAGCATACATCTCAAGCCATTGGAAAGTTTGGTCAAAACGTTCGTTTGGCGAGCAAGCTCTGCGGTTGGGACATTGAAATCATGACAGCCAAGGAGTTAGAGGAGCAGATTGAACGGGCGATGGAGGCCTTCATGCAGATCGACGGGATGACCGAGGAGGTCGCTCAGCAGTTGGTCGAGCAGGGTTATTTGTCGTTCGATGACTTGTCGGTGATCGAGCCCGAGGCTTTGATCGAAATGGGAGGTTATACCGAGGATCAGGTCAATTCGATTGTCGAGCAGGCTGAGACGCGAGCCGCCGAGCAGGAGGCTGAGGAAGAGGCTCGCAAGCAGCAGGAGAAAGCCGAGAAGGAGCGCAAGGCGGCTGAGGAGTTTGAGCGGCAGCAGGGGCGAGGCGGATCGGGATCTGCCCCCGAGGTTCCTTCCGAAGGCTGAGTCGGCTTGTAAGAAAGCCTTGAGAAAAAATTGAATTTCGTGGCTAGCATGCCTGACTAAACGCCCGTCTTTCGCTAGACTACAGACTCTGTCGTTTCGATAGAAAGCATATCGCGACCGCTTGGCCGCCCTGTCGCTCGAGTCGTCCGCAGCAAGTCGTTTTGTTGCGACCGCTTGGTTGGTTCCTTTCGTTGGTTCCAAGGGGTGAGATCCAAGAGTCACATCTGATTTGTCGGGTAACTGAATGGGAGTCGGCGATTAGGTGTGCTGGCAGTGCGAAGGGGCGTTCAATGAGATAATTTCAACTTAAACAAATAGGCGAGCGAAGATGTCCGAATTGGTATTGGAATCTCGCCTGACGAATCGAGGGCTTAGGCCCCAAGGATTTTTGCTCAGTGGCAGTTCGAATATATTCGCTTGCAAAAGATCTAGGCATCGACAGCAAAGAGCTGGTCGATTTGTGTCCGCGCATAGGGATTCAAGGAAAAGGGAGTGCGTTGGCGAGTCTCGAGAATGACGAGATCGCCAAAATCAAGAGTTATCTTGCGGAGCGATCTGCTCCTGCGGCCGAGGCTCCCAAGGAGCCACCACGACCGGTGCGAGAACCGGTTCGAGAGGCACCAATTCGGGAGATTGGCAAGCCGGCCACGGCCAAGCGAGAGGTAGGTTCGATTCGCAAAACGGCGAAGGCAGCAGAGGCCAAGGTTCCGTCGGCGTCCGAAGAGTCGGCGGAGGAAGTTCGGGAGGCGGCGAGTGCCGATTTGGTTTCTGAGCCTGAGGCACCAGCAGTTTCTGGGTCGAAGTCACCTGCGGCCAAGACGCCGGCCCTTCGGGTCGGTCGGGCTGCCGAGGTTGCCGAAGAGAAGCACCAGATGCCGACTCCGGCCCAAGCAGAGGTTGAGCGACCTGCAGACGTCGCGGCTGGTTCTGATTCCACGGCAGCGGCTAAGGCTCGGGAGGCTCGTCCTGCGGAGCCGAGTCGAGACTTTGCTCCGTTGAATGTGCCTGGAAAGGTGCGAGTTATTGGGCGGACCAAGCCTGCAGAGGGGGGCAAGCCTGCTGGTGGCGGAGAGGTTGGCAAGGCGGTGCGTAAGCCACGGGAGCCTGTGATCAATCTTGCGAAAATTCCCAAGACTGCTGGTCCTTCGCCTGCCGCGCGGGCACAAGAGCCTGCGGCTCTGAAGCCGATTGTGAAGTTGACGCCGGATGTGATCAAAGGTGTTCAGCAGCAGCAACCTGCTGGTCAGGACAAGAACGCCGCGGGAGCGATCTCGGCTAAGTCCGGGACCGGTGCTGGTCGGGCGACGGCACCGAGTCAAACGCAGCATGCTGGTTTAACAGAATTTAAGCAAGCTGCAGAGAATAAGCTTAACCAGAAGCATAAGAAGGGGGCGGACGAGGCTGAGGAGCCGGTTCGCAAGAAGGGGCTTTCGAGTTTGGAGGCCAGTCGGGCTGAGCGCAGCAAGTTGAGGGTTCCGAATCGCATCAAGACCACCAAGGACTTGGATGGTGTGGAGGAGGAAGAAGAGCGCAGGTTGGCGGCTCATCGGCACAAGAAGAAGCAACAGGTCGACACGACTCGCAAGGAAAAGGTTGTTCTGGCGTTGCCTTGTACGGTTCGGAGTTTCTCGGAGGCGGCTGGGGTTCCTGCTGCCCGAGTGTTGCGTTCGTTGATGATGATGGGACAGATGACGAACATCAACGCGACGCTCAGCCAGGAGCAAGCCGAGTTGCTGGCAGTGGATCTAGGGGTTGACTTGGAATTCAAGCAAGCCGAGACGCTCGAGACGAGCTTGATCGCCAAGTTGGACGATCAAGTGGACAATCCGGAGGATATGGAACCGCGTCCCCCGATCGTTACGTTCCTTGGGCACGTCGACCATGGCAAGACATCGTTGCTGGATTATTTGATTGGTACGAAGATCGTTACGGGCGAGGCCGGTGGTATCACTCAGCACATTCGTGCGTATCAAGTCAAGAAGGATGGCAGGGCTGTATCTTTTGTTGATACGCCCGGTCACGAGGCCTTTACCGAGATGCGGGCACGTGGGGCAAACGTGACCGACATTGCGATTTTGGTGATTGCAGCTGATGACGGAATCATGCCTCAAACGGAGGAAGCGATTTCGCATGCCAAGGCTGCGGGGGTACCGATGGTCGTTGCGGCCAACAAGTGTGATCTTCCGGGGGCGGACATCA
>JBJTAQ010000590.1:0-3400 GCA_046090945.1 Pirellula sp. | reverse complement strand
CTTGGCGACGCATTCGTAGGCAGCATAGGCTGCGGGAAGATTGCGTTGCATCAAGTGTGTTTCGGCAATCGTCCACCAAGCCTTCGTCTGCAACTCCGCAGACGGCTGGTTTTGATTTGCCAAGATTGATGCTAGCAATTGCCTTGCTTCTTCGAATCTTGCGTCGTGTACCAAACAACGTGCTAGGACATAATCGACCTGCGCAGATACGTTGCATTCGGGAAAATGAGTACGAATCTTCCAAACAGTAGATTCCGCATCTTTCCATTTTCCCAAAACCATGTCGACCTCGGCCTTTCGAAGCCAAAATCGCTCGATCCAAGCTGGCGGGGGCGACTGCGCAAGCTTTTCCTCCGCCATAATCTGTAGCATCTCGGTCGACTTTTCAGCTTCATGCCAGCGTTGGAGCTGAACGAGGCATTCGAGTCTGAGTTCCAGGTGCGTTCGATCCGGTTCGAGACGGTCGGCTTGTTGCGATTCCTCCAAAGATAGCAGGCTGAGTGTTCGTCGCCACTGGCTCGCTTTGAAGCTCGCCTGAAACTCCAGAATCCGGATCGTTTTTCTACGATCCGAAAGCTTTGCCGCATACTCAGGGAATGGTTTCGAACGTTCGGAAGTTAGCCATTCCTCGCCGACGCAGTGCCATTCTTGGGCTTTATTCTCAAAGAGAGCATCGTACAGATCTCGTTCAGCGAGCATCCTATTTTGAATTGCTAGCAGTTCGTAAAAGCCAGCTTCAAGGGCAAGTGGCGTTCCTGGCCGAAGACAAGTTACCTGCTCGAATAATTCGCAAGCATCCTTCCAATTGCGGTTGGCGAAGGCATCTGAGGCGGCACGATAGATTGCGGGCGTTTCTTTTGGATCAGGGACTTGCGCCTGGAGCCGACCATCTATCACAAGGAGTTTTGCACCCACGATCAGGCATATCAACAGGCGGAGGTTGATCATGTTGGTATCTATGGGTCGAGAGTGGTTTGTCTACCGAAGAGCAACTCCAGTTTTTTCGGCAACTTTTGCAGATGCCAGCCAGCAAAAAAACATAGAAGTGGCCGACGGACTAACTTCTTCGAATGCCTGAAAATTCGATATGGGACTAGGATCCCGTTTTAAAAAGCCGGGCAAATCATCAGTTTTTTCGGTTTTTGAATGTTCTGAATGCTAATTCCAAGCAAATTACTGGAGTATGTAAAGTATGAGCCCAACGACTCCTGATCCAGACAACACCCATGTTCTCCGAGTGCAGCAATTGTTCATGGCGCAGCACCAGTCGGTTCTAGCGTATCTGCTATCGCTGACGCCTAACATGCAAGACGCGCAAGATCTTCTTCAGGAAGTCTTCATTGTGGTATCTCGTAAGGCACATACATGGTCCGAGGGAACCAACTTTTTGGCCTGGGCTTGCACAATTGCTCGCTATGAAGCGCTACACCATTCAAGGGCATTGCAACGTCAAATGGTTTCACTTGATGCGGATGTGCTGGAGCTTTTAAGTTCAAGTGAGGAGCCCAAATCCGAAATCATTGAGTTGCGAATCGAACGGCTTAAAGAGTGCATGAAACGCCTTTCCCCGAGATCAAGGGAGTTGGTCATGTTGCGTTACCATGCTGCGCAGATGCCTGAATTGATTGCAGAGTCGCTAAATTGGTCGGTCGGAGCAGTTCGTGTCGCGTTGACGCGTGCCAAGAAAAACTTACGGTCGTGCATCAACGAACAATTCTCCGCTGAGGATCACAGATGAATCAAGAGCGTTTGGATTCACTCATAGAGAGTTGGGCGGAAGGGCGACTCTGCACTTCAGAAGCACTCGAACTGAATGATCTACTCAGGTCCTCGAACGAAGCTCGAAGGCTTTTCAAAGAAGCTGCTGAATTGCATGGTCTGTTGCATGTTGCAGCAAATGCCCTAGCGATTGAGTCCGTTGCTTATCCGGCAATGACCGAAACTGGAAAAACGTCCACAACACTCGGTGCATACTGGAGTTGGAGAGCCCTAACTGGACTTGTCGCAGGTCTTGGTCTGGGAATAGTCGGTGTATCGGCCGTTTGGGCAATCGCTGCCCAGCATTTGGTGGCTGTATCACGAACCGTACCGACATTGAGCGATGCGAGCTTTGAGCAACACTCTTCCCCATTCGTTCGTGGTTTTCCTGAACGCTTTGGGCAGTGGGGAGGGGATGAGGTTCAAGTCGTCGATTGCGATCCATCCAACATTCGAGACACAGAACACGCCTTGCAGTTTGTAACAGCCTTGCCAGACCTAGCGAATCCTACTTCGCGTGCAATCGCTTGCGACGTTTTTCAACTTGTAGATCTCCGCGATCTGCAAATCGTTCGAAAATCAGGCGAAGATATCGTGCTCGAACTTAGCGCTAACTTTCTGGATCAAAGACCCTCTAATACACAACCTTCAGTCACCTTTTTCTGTCAGCTGTATCTATTTCGTGGTCAAACACAAGAGATCCACGATCATTGGCCTGGATCAATCGCTGAAGCCGTATCCAGCGGTTCGGCCCAAATCACCACGCTCGGCCAGAGCAGGTGGAAGGAGGTCACTTCTCGATGCCTAGTCCCTGAACAAGCGAGTTTTGCTGTTGTTCATCTGGCCGCGCGGCCTAATCTACGCGAACCTTTCCCGAGAGGTCTTTTAGTTGATCGTGTTCGACTTGTTGCAAAGACCCAGCCCATACTCCCCGTTCGAAACCAATAAACATGAGCTCCAAACTACTGCTGATGCTTTTGACGACCGTTGCTCTATCGATGGTTACTCGATCCATCGAATACCCTTACACCACCGATGAGCCTCAAAAGAGTGGTTGGCCCTTGACTCCCAAGGAGCGAGCTTATGTGGTGGACAAACCGGAGCACGAACGCCGTCCCGGTCGCGAATCCAACAAGCATCTACCACAGTTTTGGCCAGTCGTTCCTTGCGCTGGCTATTTCGGCAGTGACGCTTGGCTCAAACTTCATGAAGCTCATGTCCAGACAGTGCAGGCGAATGCTGGGCCTTTGGATGTTCTGTTGGTGGGTGACAGTATCACCATCCAATGGGGCGATTCCTGGAAGAAGCATTTCCCTGGTCTGAAATCGGTCAACATAGGTATTGGGGGAGACAAAACGCAGAACGTTCTTTGGAGGCTTGATCACGGTGGAGTCCAGGGGCTTGCACCCAGATCCATTGTGCTGATGATTGGCAATAACAACATGTTCTTCACCCCTGAAACCGGGATCGAACCGGCAGCACAAGGTGTCGGGATGTGTGTGAAAAACCTTAGAGAAAAATTCCCTGAGGCGAAGATTGTTGTGACGAAGATCCTCCCTGCCCATGCACCCGGCGTCCCCTTCTACGAAGACATCAAGAAGACAAACCAGGCAATTGACAGCTTGAAGCTCGATAGCGACCC
>JBJTAQ010000589.1:0-3699 GCA_046090945.1 Pirellula sp. | reverse complement strand
GCCAGTTGCCAGGCGCAATCGCTAGATACAGCAGGCCCGCCAATCCGAGTACTTCGGCCGGTAGTGTTAACCAAGGTGCTCTATGGTGAATCATCAGCAAACAAATCCAAGCCAACAATGGCGCGGCTCTCCCACCTATTCCAAAAAACATCAGACCGCTTGCTGCAAGCCCTGCAACACAAACCGCAGCGGCCACAGAACTACTCGTTAGCAAATACAAAATCGACCAGCGATACTGGCTACCTGTGTCCGGTCTTCCATCGCCAATCAAATAGTAGCCAGCGTCGAGTCCAAACCAACCGTCGGCACTCAGCCACTGCGGAACCCACGCCACGCTCATCGCAAAGAGGATTGCAGATGGGACCGCAAAAACCTGGCGGACTCGAGTGGTCCTCTCCGGCGGAATCGCTGAAAACCAAAAGTCGTTCCACGCCTTTGGGAGTTGGCTCAAGGATTCGAGAAACTGGGACACTTGGGTTCGTTGCACGCTATGGATCCTGTCGAGCGAAAAGACTCTTCTCAGGCGAGAGAATCGGTTTATGGCGCCCTATTTTGTGAAATCGGAACGGTGCGAGTTGGCTCGAGCTCCGGTACGAGTGTCAGCTCACCGTTGGCTAATCGGACGACGACCGCCTGATACAGTAAGAGATTACTTTGGGTCTCGGGATCTCTGGCCGTGTAACGAATCTGCGCGATGTTAAGCCCCTCGGATCGAGCTTTCTTGATCAATGATAAGGCAATTAGTCCCAGTCCCTCCTCGTCCTCATTGACCGCCAAAGCACCGGATAGTTGTCCGAGCCTTTTCCATCTCCGATCCGAGGTCGTCGAATCGATCCAGGGAGTCCAAATCCGACTCGAGCTCTCCAGCTTATAATCGATGCCGATTGGTTTGTCGTAAGTTTCGTGACCGACGAGCGACATCGGAAGCAGTTCGGTGTACCATCCCATACCGATCAAGTAGGGTTGGCATTTCTGGAGCAACTGATCTGCTAGAGGCGCGCGGTGCGCGCTGTTGTTGGAAAAATAAACCAACGCAATCAACCCAAAATGAGCGGTCAATACCGAGGATACAACAAGTTTCAACCAAAACGGCCAAACCGAAACCACAGGCTTGGAATCACCCCCTCGATACTGCTGCTCTGAGACCATAAGGATTGCCGAATCTGATTCGAAGCGCATTGAAAAACTGTTGTTTTATCGACATCTCGCGCGACAAAATCGTCGACGAAACCACTGAGATGAGATATGGTAATCATTAACCGAGTCCACAAAAGGTCGGCCGCAAAGCCCTGGAAGGAATTTATGACCGATTCGAACTCAAGCTCCTCAAAACCGGTCCCTTCCGACATCCTGCCGCGGCAAAATCAAGCCAACGAGCCGACTTGCTTGACCAACACCGACGGCGGTTCTGAACTATGCAATATCCCGTGTTGCCCGGTATGTGGCGGGGGGCTGATCGAAATCCGGGCCAAATACCATTGCAGCCGCTGCCGCAGAATCTGTGAAACTTGCTGCGAGGGTGGGCGCGGTTAAGCCTTGACGCTCCGAGGGCTGACCCCATAGACTCTAGGACTTTTCTAGCCAACTTTTTGACGGGAATATTCTGTGCCAGCGACCTGTGTAATCGGTTTGCAATGGGGCGACGAAGCCAAGGGAAAACTCGTTGACCTTCTCGCTCCAAATTATGATGTCGTCGTCAGGTACCAGGGTGGTGCCAACGCGGGGCATACCGTGGTCACGGGCAACGAAGTGTACAAGCTTCACCATGTCCCGTCCGGTATACTCTCGGGCCATATACAAAATGTCATCTGCCCAGGGGTCGTGATCGAGCCAAACATGCTCATCAAGGAAATCACAGGCCTAGAAGCCCGAGGTATTCAACCACGAAGCAATCTTAAAATTAGCGAGCGTGCTCACGTCGTGATGCCTTGGCATATGATCGAGGACCAAGCGATCAATAAGACCGTTGTCAGCGGTGAGAGTATAGGTACGACCAATCGGGGCATCGGCCCCTGCTATCGCGACAAAGTTGGCCGTACGCACGCGATCCGAATGGCTGATTTGGTTAGCCCCAAACTTGAGGACCGGATCCGCGAGATCGTACAAGCCAAACGGTCGCTTTTGGCGCCTCTGGCAAGTCCCGAGGATATCGCCCAGCTCGATGCGGAAAGAATTACCGCTTTATGTCGATCATGGGCTGAGTCGCTCGGCGCTATGATCTGCGATACGACCTATTTCCTTCACGATCAACTCGATGCTGGTGGAAAGCTCCTAATGGAAGGAGCTCAAGGCTCGTTGCTCGACATCGATCACGGAACATTTCCTTTTGTAACCAGCAGCAATGCATCCGGCGTCGGCGTTTCAAGCGGATCTGGAATTCCTCCCCGCGCGATCGATCGGATGATCGGAGTCGCGAAAGCTTATTCGACCCGCGTCGGCGGTGGCCCATTCCCAACCGAACTGCTCGATGATACCGGCAAGAAAATCCGGGAAATCGGTCGCGAATACGGAACCACAACCGGGAGGCCCCGCCGGTGCGGTTGGTTCGATGCAGTTGCCGTTCGGTACACTGCCAGACTCAGCGGTGCAAACTATCTGTCCCTGATGATGCTCGACGTTTTGAGCCATTTCGACGAGCTCAAGGTCTGTGTCGCTTATGATCTCGATGGCCAACGCATCGATCGACTTCCGAGCCAAGCTGACGTGCTGCGACGTTGCCAACCTGTTTATGAAACCCTTGCAGGTTGGAATCAGGATGTGACTAAGGTACGATCGATGAAGGAGTTTCCGACAAACGCCCGAAAGTACATGGATCGTATTTCGGAGCTTGTTTCTGTTCCCTTGGGTGTTGTGTCGGTTGGCCCGGACCGCGAGCAGACGATTTTTTTAATGTAGTCGTTTTCGCAAGGTCTTAAAATGGCGATCTTCGGTCGGAATAAACGAAAGGCTAAATTCGTACTCTCGCCCGAGAACCTTGATCCAAAACGGGTTCCCAAACACGTCGCAATCATCATGGACGGTAACGGGAGATGGGCGAAATCCCGCGGACTTCCGCGCATCGAAGGACATCGCCAAGGTGCGAACTCTGTCGAGGAAGCACTCACGGCTTGCGGCGAACTCGGGATTCCTTACCTGACCCTCTATTGTTTCTCCAACGAGAATTGGAAACGTCCCAAAGATGAACTCGATTTCCTGATGGGTTTGCTTAAAACCTATCTGATCCAGCAAACCAATCGCTTGATTGACCATGGAGTCCGACTGATGGTCATCGGGCGACGCGATGGATTGAGTAAGGACGTTTTGGATGGGATGGAACAAGCGATCGAGAGGTGCAAAGAGGGAACCAAGCAGACGCTGATTTTGGCCATCAACTACGGAGCCCGCCAGGAAATCGTCGATGCGGTACAGGAAATCTCTAGGGAGGTCGTCTCGGGTAGACTAAACCCAGAATCGATCACGGAGCAAACGATATCTGAGCACCTCTACACACGAAATATCCCGGATCCGGATCTTTTGATCCGAACCAGCGGGGAACTGAGAATCAGCAACTTCTTGCTCTGGCAAATCAGCTATAGTGAAATCTGGATCACCCCAAAAGCTTGGCCTGAATTCGGAAAACCCGATCTCTACGAAGCTGTCGCGGAATACACCCAAAGAGACCGACGATTCGGGGGTTTGAGTTAGATCAACTGTATCCGC
>JBJTAQ010000588.1:0-11143 GCA_046090945.1 Pirellula sp. | reverse complement strand
TGCTTTCTCGCTGGCGATTTGAGCCAAGGTGTTTCCGAGTTGCTGCTGGTGGTCGTAGCTGATGCTGGTGATGATGCACAGTGCTGGAGAGCAGACGTTGGTGCTGTCGAGTCGTCCGCCAAGTCCCACTTCGATGACGTTGACCTGGGTCTTGTGGTTTTTGAAAGCGAGCCAGCCGATTGCAGTCGCCAGCTCAAAGAACGTTGGCTTGCCGTGTGGACTAGCTGCACACGCTGCGTCGGCGCTTTGCATTTGCTCAACGATTTCGACAAGTTCGTACGGACTGATCGCTTGGGAGTCGATCATGAATCGCTCTTCGATGTCGACCAGATGAGGTGAGGTGTACAAACCGGTTTTCAGGCCGCTTCGCCGAAAGGCTTCGGCAAGAAGCCAAGAGACGGACCCCTTCCCTTTGGTGCCTGCGATGTGGACGACAGGAGCAGCCAAATGGGGGTTGCCCAAGAGCTCCAACAGATAGGCCATTCGGCCGAGTTTGAAGTTGTTTTTTGTATAGGGTTGATCGGTCGACTTTTCGTAATTGATACGGTCGAACAGATGGGACAAGGCGGCTCGGTAGCGTGGGTCGGATCGTTGCATGTGCGGATTATAGGGTTGGAAAAACCCTTTGTCCTGGGGAAATTGGCCTGTGGGCCCGACCCACAAACGACTCGGAATCGTTGGTTTTCCTGGGTTTGGCTTGATTGAACGCGGCGGTGTTGAACCGAGAGCTTCAATTCCTCGTAGATCTCGGCATCCTAGGGGTCCTAGTGTTCTTTTCGACCCCAAACACCTTGTCCTTTCACTCTCAGACGATCCCATGGCAACCTCAGCGGACCTGGAAAATAGACCCATCACCTACGACAACGATCCAACCAAAACGATCGTTGAAACTCGCAATCTCGGCAAAGTCTACCGGGATTTCTGGGGTCGCAAGAAAGTCCAGGCGCTCAAGTCGCTCGATTTAGAAGTTCGCCGGGGCGAAATTTTCGGGCTGCTTGGCCCCAACGGTTCTGGCAAGTCGACGACGATCAAGCTGATGCTAGGTCTGTTGTTTCCGACTCAGGGCCGAGTTTTTGTCTTTGGAAAAGAAGCGACCGATGTCTCGAAGAACGAGCGGATTGGATATCTGCCCGAGGAGTCGTATCTGTACAAGTTCCTCAACGCCGAAGAGACGCTCGATTTCTATGGTCGGCTCTTCGACATGCCCGCCGATGTTCGACGGCAGCGGATCGAAAGTTTGATCAAGATGGTCAAGCTCGAGCATGCTCGCCGCAGGCAGCTTAAAGAGTATTCCAAAGGGATGACTCGACGGATCGGTTTGGCGCAAGCTCTGATCAACGAACCGGAGTTTTTGGTGCTCGATGAGCCCACGACAGGTCTGGACCCGCTCGGTACGCGGGATATGAAGGATTTGATCCTGCGATTGCGCGATGAGGGGAAAACGATTTTGATGTGCTCGCACCAGCTGGCCGACGTGCAGGATGTGTGCGACCGAGTGGCGATCTTGCACCAAGGGGAGCTCAAGGAGCTTGGTCGAGTCGATAGTTTGCTCAAGATCCAGGACTTGACTGAGATTCATGCGAGCGGATTGACCGACGATGCGAAGCGTCAGATTCGTGAGATTATTGAAAAATCGGGTGGCAAGTTGGACCACATGGACAATCCGACCACGACGATGGAGGATTTGTTCTTGGAGATCGTCAAGGAGAGCGAGCAGCGACCTGGCCGCCGTGGTGGCCGAGGTGGCAATTAAATTCGGTTTCTAAATCTCATTTCATCCACGACATTGTTCGCCTTGGTATAGCACATCGGACACTCTCATCATGCGGCTTAATCCGGATCACTTTTGGACTTACAGTGAATGGTTGTTCCAGCAGGGCGCACTGCTCAACGGCGCGATCCTCTTTGTGCTCTTATCGTTGATTGGATTCGTTTTAGGGTACATCGTTTCGGTTTTCAAGTACGGGCCATCGGAAGGTTTTCTGAGGGTTTCGCAGATCATCGGGCAGCTTTTCACGGTCGATTTGCCCAAGATGTCTTTTCGCCGTATTTATGCTGTGGCTAAGTTGGCGGTTAAGGAATCTATTCGCAAGAAGATCCTCGTGTTGATTGCGATCTTCATCGTCGCCATGATGTTCGCAGGCTGGTACTTGGATCCCAATGCCGATTATCCAGCTCGCTTGTACATCTCGTTCGTGCTGACTGCGACCAACTACCTGGTCATTCTTTTGGGACTCTTTATCAGTTGCTTCAGCATTCCGGCTGACATAAAGAGCCGAACGATCTACACGATCACCACCAAGCCGGTCAGGCCACTGGAATTGTTCCTCGGGCGAGTCTTTGGGTTCACTGCGATCGGAACGTTTATCCTGGCGATCATGGGCCTGCTGAGCTATGTCTTCGTCGTTCGCGGTCTGGACCACAGTCACGAGCTGTCAACGATCGATCCGAGTGGTAAGAGTGGAGAAACCTCCTTCAACGATCGTCACCGCCACACGTTTAATATCGTCTCTGAGGGTAAAGGATTCACCAACGAGGTCAAAGGACACCGCCATATTGTGACCAAGGTAGGGGACAAGGTGGTCGTCGGAAGTCCGATCGACGATTTGACGGCCCGTATACCGATCTACGCCAAGAGTCTGACGTTCACTGGCCGTGACGGTGAGAAGAACGAAGGTTACAACGTCGGCTACATGTCCGAATACCAAAAGTACATCGAGGGTGATTCGCTTTCGCGTGCTGTGTGGCGATTTGAGGGAGTCGACAAGGCTCCCTTTGGAGATGTCATTTCCTACGACTTGACCATCAGCGCCTTTCGAACCTACAAGGGGGACATCGTCACACCCGTCGGAGGGTTGATACACTTCCGGAGCGTCGATGGAACCGTCAGGAGCGAGGATGAGCCTTTCAAGGTCAAGGAGTTCCAGGTTGATCGCAGAACGGTTCGGACCAAGCTCAAGGGGTTTATCAATGACAAGCCCTCGGATTTGGATTTCTTCAAAGACATCGCGCCGGATGGCAGTTTCGAGGTGGTGATTCGGTGCCAGGACCGAGGGCAGTACTTGGGGATGGCCGCGGCCGATATTTATTTGCGTCCAGCCGACTTGCAGTTCTGGTGGAATTTCGTCAAAGGTTACATCAGCATCTGGTTGCAGATGTTCATCGTGATTTGTTTTGGCGTGATGTTCTCGACGTTCCTTTCAGGTCCTGTGGCCCTGATCGCGACGATCGCAGCTTTGGTGTTGGGCTTCTTCGGGTTCTTCGTCGATGACTTGGTCAAGACCACGACCAAGGGTGGAGGACCGATCGAATCATTGATTCGGTTGCCGACCCAGATGGGATCTCAGATCGAACTGGATTTAGGGAACGAAAACCTTCAGAACGCCATCTTTGTGGTGGACCGGGGAATCCTGATGGCTGTTTCGAGGCTCAAGGATGCTGTGCCGAATTATTCGCAACTCGATACGGCGAACTTTGTAGCCTATGGTTACAATTTATTCGGCGGTCTGTTGGCCCGGCATTTGACGATTGCCTTCGGTTACTTTGTATTGACAGCTTTGGTGAGTTACTTCTTCCTCAAGACGCGGGAGATGGCGGCGTGAACAATCGTACTTTAAGTCGAAAAATCATCTACATTCTGGCGATGGTGGCGTTGCTGTTCCCGCTGTTCTATTTGGGCAAGCCACCGACGAAGGGGTCGGGGAAGATTGCTGAATTGAGGAGTCGCCATGCGATCGGCCAAGCCGACTTGGGCAAACTCGATCCGGCTAGCGAGAGCATGAAACTCGCGACGCTCGGGTTGCGAGGAATCGCCGCTACGGTTCTATGGATTAAGGCCGACCATTACAAGGAGGAGAAGTTCTTTGACCGTTTCAGCGCAACGCTCAACCAGATCGCGTTGCTTCAGCCGCACATGATCAGCGTCTGGCAACACCAAGCTCACAACTTGAGCTACAACGTCTCTCCTGAATTCGACGACTATCGGCAACGTTACGAGTGGGTGAAGAAAGGGATCGACTATCTAGTCAAAGGGACCAAGTTCAACGCCCGCAAGCCCATCCTGCAATACGACCTCGGTCAGTACCTTGGGGCCAAGATGGGTAAGGCTGATGAAAAGCTTCAGTATCGGCAATTGTTCCGCAACGACGATGAATTCCACGAGTACTTCATCGGGCAGGGGCTCAATGCCAAGTCCGATGACGCACTCGGACCAGACCGCAAGCCGGACAACTGGTTGGTCGGAAAACAATGGTTCGAGCAAGCCTACCAATTGGTATCGGCCGGTGTGCCGATCAAGAAGTCCCCGCACTTGCTCTTTAGCTATGGACCGCTGTGGCAGATGTATCACGGCGAAGCGATCGAAGATGAAGGGATTCTCGACGAACGAGCTCGGTTCGTTTGGGAGAAGGCCAGCCGTGAATGGAAAGAATTCGGCAATCGGGAGTTGACGACGACTGGCTATGTACCCGTGACGTTGCGAAGCATGGATACGGCCAGGAAAAATGTCGAAGAACTGAAGGCCAAGTTTATGGAAAAGACGGGCTCGGTCCGCGATAAAGTTGCCGCAGCCAAGAAAGATAAGTTTGCGAATGCGAACCCTCGCAAGGTTGAAGCCTTCGATAAGCCGCTTGAGCAACGGACCACTGAAGAGCGGATGTGGGCTGCAGAAGTACAGGTCAACATCGAGCCTACTTATCAAGAACTGGCCAGCGAACTACCTCGCGCCGAGCAAATCGAAGCCCTTGAATTGGCAAGCCAGTTGCGTTCGGCTGAAGAATATGCTCGTTCGACAGGTTCTCTGCGGGAGCAAGTCAACTACACTTACTGGGAGACGCGAGCATTGGCCGAACAGCAGCAAATGATGGTCGATGCGAGACGCTTGATCTACGAAGCTAACAAGCTGATCGATGTGGCCGATATCAAGGGTGCTGTCGAGAAGTACGAAGAAGGCTTTGTAAGGTGGGACAAGGTGTTCCGATACTACCCGGTGATCATGACCGAAGATGTCGGCGGGGATGTACTCAAGGCGATCAACCGTTACAAAAAGCTCATCGATGAGGAGATCGACGAGAGGTTCGTACTCTATGAGTTCATGCAATTCCGACGCGCCTACGATGCTGACTATCTCGATTTCAATATCGAAAAGACTCTCTCGGATTGGAACGCCAGTGCCCTCAAGCTAGGGAGTCCCGAAGATTTCTTCAACACTCCGCTGGCCAAGGCTTATGGAATCAGAAACGATAATCCCCAAGCGTCCCCTGGGGATAGTCCAAGTCCCTCAGTTCCTGCGAACAATAAACCGATCACTCCTAGGGATCTAGTCCCGCAGATACCGATGCCGGAAAAGCCATCTGCCGAGGAAGCGAAAAGCAAAGTGGATGCAACCGGCTCGGATGCGCCGAGTGCCGGCCGTCCACCCACTCTGGAGAACCCCGGCGCCTAGTTATGGGGTTGTACGATCGAGGATATTATCAAAGCGATCAAGATCTCGACTTGAGACCGGGCTGGAATCAGCAATCAGCTGTCTCGCAGTTGATCATCCTGAACGTGATCGTTTTTGTGGTCAATTTGTTGTTTGGGAATGTTTCGACAGGGAATCAAGGAACGGTAAACGACGCATTGGCGTTGCAAGCTGACACGCTCTGGAAGCCGTGGACTTGGTACAAGACCCTGACCTATGCATTTGCGCATTCTTCTAGGGACATCTCCCATATTTTTTTCAACATGCTGAGCCTGTACTTTATGGGCAGGTCCGTTGAAATGCGTTATGGGCGCAGGGAGTTTCTCAAGATCTATTTCTTGGCGGCCTTGTTTTGTGGTGTGGTGACGATGGTCGTTCGCGGACTGAGCGCTGAGGCGGTCACCGTGCTTGGGGCTTCGGGGGCGATTTTGTGCATCTCGATGCTCTTTGTCTACAATTTTCCCAACGCCACGGTCTACTTCATCGTCTTTCCGATGCCAGCTTGGGTCCTGGGCGTGATCTTCGTTCTGACCAACTTCTTTTCGAACCCTGGGACAGGGGTGGCCTACGATGTCCACCTGCTTGGGATCCTATTTGCCACCCTGTACTTTTTTCTCGGTTGGAATTTCTCGAGGTTGCAGGATCCAATGCAGGGTGTCGACTCAATCCAGCGATGGTGGAAGCGTCGCAAGTTTAAAGTCCACGCACAGAATGACCCACTGGCTAGCGACGAGGAATTAGAGGCAAGGGAGGCGGATCGGATTTTGGAGAAAATCCATGCCTCGGGCAAGGATTCTTTGACTAGCCGAGAAAAGAAGTTCTTGGAAAAATACTCCCAGAGCGTTCGAAACAAAAAACGCTTAGACGCTTAGTTTGCTTTGCACCGCATACACTCTTGGAGATCTAAAGATTTCATGTCGAGTCCTGATTCCCTTTTTCCCGTGACTCGCCGCCAGATCGCAGGCCAGTCGATCGAGTCCCTTGTTCAGCAATACGGAACCCCATGTTATGTCTATGACATGGCTACGATACGGCAGAAGGTAGCCGATCTCAAAGCGTTTGATGTTATTCGATATGCTCAGAAGGCGTGTTCGAACATCGCCATCCTCGATCGATTGCGCCGACTAGGTGTCGTCGTTGACGCCGTCAGTGCCGGTGAGGTCCAGCGAGCCTTGTCTGCTGGGTTTGATCCGCACAGCGATCCGCATGGGATCGTCTACACTGCCGATGTGTTCGATCAGGAAGCACTGGCGATGGTCAAGCGACTTGGACTGCATGTCAACTGCGGTTCTCCGGATATGATCGACCAGTTAGGGCAGGTCGCACCCGGTTCGAGTGTCACGTTGCGAATCAATCCCGGATTCGGCCACGGTCACAGTCAAAAGACCAACACAGGTGGTCCGCAGTCCAAGCATGGGATTTGGCACGAACAGATCGATCAGTGCTTGCGATTGGCCGATGTGCACAACATCGCTATCACGGGTTTGCATATGCACATCGGCTCGGGAACCGACCTAGAGCATTTGTCCCAAGTCTGTGAGGCATTGGAGAAGATTGCCATGCAAGTTGGTCGAACACTCACGACCATCAGTGCTGGTGGGGGGCTGCCGGTCCCTTATCGACAAGGGCAAAGCTACGTCGATTTAGGTCGATATTTCCAATTGTGGGATCAAACCCGTAAAAACCTGGCTGCGCAGTTCGGTCATCCGCTTCGCTTGGAACTCGAACCCGGTCGGTACCTGGTCGCCGAAAGTGGTTTTCTGATCGCTGAAATTCGGTCCGTAAAGAAGATGGGCCAGAATACTTTCTACTTGCTCGACGCGGGCTTCAACGATCTTGCTCGCCCGATTCTTTACGGTGCCTATCATCCGATCTCGATCTGCCATCGGGGGCATTCTCCCGGCAGCTCCGAGTTGGTCGAGGTGGTTGTCGGCGGTCCGCTATGCGAGAGCGGGGATATCTTTACCCAAGAAGAGGGTGGCTTCGTAGCCAAACGACCGCTACCGGCAGCCAAGGTCGGAGATTTGTTGGTTTTGGAGGTCGCCGGAGCTTATGGTTTCGTGATGTCCAGCAACTACAACGGGCGGTTTCGGGCACCGGAATTGCTCATTGAGGACGGCCAAGTGCACTGCATCCGCTCCCGGGAAACCTATGAGGATCTGATCCGAGGCGAGCAGATTCCGCCCCCTCCCAAGGCTTGACGCTCTAGAATACTGATAACAAGTCCGTATCTCAGTTTGTTTCTGTATCTCGATTTGTCGTTTTGACAGGAGTGTAAGAATGTCTCCCAAGAATCTCTTTGGTTCGCGCAAGTTGCTTGCAGGTATTGTCGCCATGGCTCTGATGTCGGCAGGTTTTGCCGAAGAGACCATCGAGCCGGCTCCACCTGCCCTGGCCTTCAATATGAAGAACATCGATGGCCAATCAGTCGATTTGAGCAAGTACGAGGGCAAGGTAGTTTTGTTCGTTAATGTTGCCAGCAAGTGTGGATACACCAAGCAGTACACAGGTCTGCAGGAGTTGCATGACAAGTACGCTTCGAAGGGCTTGGCCGTCGTTGGCGTACCTTGCAACCAGTTCGGTGGCCAAGAACCAGGAAGCAACGACGAGATCAAGCAGTTTTGCTCGAGCAAGTACAAGGTTACCTTTGATATGCTCGATAAGGTCGATGTCAACGGCGATAAGGCCTGCCCGCTGTACGGTTACTTGACCAAGGTGGACACCAAGCCAGCAGGCAAGGGGAACGTGAAATGGAACTTTGAAAAGTTCCTGCTCGATCGCAAGGGGAATGTCGTTGGTCGCTACGCATCAGGCGTCGAGCCAACCTCGGCTGAACTGACCGCCGCGATCGAGAAGGCCTTGGCAAACTAGCCTACAACTCCGAGGATGCCTTGAGTGCTGCGGCTGCCTGTTCGTGATCCCACGTATCGGCGATGATTTTCCCGTCCCGAAGGACAATGTTCCGCTTGGCATTCCTTGCGACACCTAGATCGTGAGTCACTAAGATCACGGTCAATTTGCGAGATTCATTGAGCTGTTTAAACAGCTCAATGACTTCTCGGCTCGTACGGGAATCGAGGTTCCCTGTAGGTTCGTCCCCCATCAAGATCGATGGTTCTGTAGAGAGAGCCCGCGCGATCGCTACGCGCTGCTGCTGGCCCCCCGAGAGTTGCCCGGGATGGTGGTCGAGTCGATCTCCGAGCCCGACGAGGCTCAAGAGCTCCTTGGCTCGATCGTGCCTTTGACGACTGGTAAGCCCCTGGCCGTAGAGCATCGGCAGTTCAACATTTTCCAAGGCGCTGGTTCGAGCCAGGAGATTGAAGTTCTGAAAAACGAATCCGATCTGTCGGTTGCGGATGCGAGCCCGTTCATCGGCAGCCATATTGACCACTTCAACCCCTGCGAGTTTGTAGCTTCCGCGAGTCGGACGATCCAAACATCCGAGCGTGTTCATCAGTGTCGACTTACCCGATCCGCTCGGCCCGATCAGTGCCGAATACTCGCCGCGTTGCATGACCAAATCGACACCATCGAGCGCCCGGACCTCGACCTCTTCGAGCTTGTAGATTTTCGCGACATCGTGGAGTTCGATAAGTGGCTGATCGAGCATCTCGGATGGCTCTCGGCTAGCTGTGCTTGTCATATGGCTTCCGGGCCGCGCTCTGAGGTTCGGATGCGGATGCATTCATCGAGTGGTACAACAAAGATTTTACCATCGCCAATGCGGCCGTCTTGCTCGGTCTTGGCACCCTTCAAAATGGCTTGGATAGTAGGTTCGACGAAATCTTCATTGACCGCGATTTGAAGCTGCAGTTTGCGAAGCAATTGGATCGAGCCATCGCTGGCCCGCTGAGCGTTTTGTTCCCCTTTTTGCCTCGCGTAGCCCAAGCAATCGACGACGGTCAGGCGAAACACCTCGACCTGGCTCAGTGCTTCCTTGATCGACTCGAGCCGATTGGGTTGGACAATAGCGATGATGAGCTTCACAGGTTCTTCCGAACGAAGGCTTCGAGTAGGAGTAGAAACTAAAAAATGAACCGGCGGGGATTCCACCGGTTCATAAGGATTTGACTTCCAACGGACATGCTAGAGGATCATTTAGAATCCACCTTGGCCTGCCATACCTGCTCGTACGCCACCGGCTGCGGCCTTGATGACGCCGTCTTGGATGGTGATTCGGTTGACACCACCTCGATCGATGATCTGACTGTCAAACATGATCATGTCCTCGCCGCTGTTGAGCGTCGAGAGCATGCCATCGATGACTGGGTTGGATTCGACGCTTTGAACAAAATTGAGGATTTGCGACAGGCTGACTCGGATTCGAGTAGGAACACCTGCGGCGGTTTTGTTGGTAGCATTGGCATCCAAGGCAGACTTTAGAGAGCTCTCTGCATTCTTGCCTACCGACAGGTAAACCGACTTCGGTGCCGTTGCAATGGCAATCTTCACGTCATCGCCAACGATCTTTCGGAGTTTGTCATCGGCATTGTAAGGCAGGGGAACCGAGATGTTATGCAGGTTTGCACCTTGGTGCTTGCCCGACATGAGCTTTACGCTCACCGGTGCACCGGCATTGGTCGCTTCGTTGGCAAGATCTTGAGCCAAGGCTTCGACCTTGGTGCCATCGGCCAAGGAGAATACTGCAACTGCGTTGAGGGAAGGATCCGTGACAACGCTCACGGCAGCCTCGACGGAGCCTTCGCTACCGGAGTCGGTCAGGATGGTGATGAGTCGATCCAAATACTCCTTGACCTTGCTCGAAACTGCAGGATTGTTGATTTGGTCTTCGATCTGTGTGAAGACAGCCTTCTTCGATTGATCGATGCTGCTCTTCATAGAAGCCATGTCTTCGGGTGCCAAGAGGGTCATCGTCTTGGCGCTGATCGCGTTGGAATCGGCGATGTAGCCCGAGAGCTTCGAGACCATCGACTTCATCGAATTGAGTTGTTTTGCCAATCTCGATCCGTCGACCATCTGAGCTCCAAAGTCGATCGTTAGGTTCTTTTCCTTGGGGTGGATTCCGAGGCCAAAGACGAAGCGATCGGTGCCTGTGATGGCCTCTTCGAGCGCTTTCATGGCTTGCTCGCCTTGGGCCCGGCTGGCCGCAAGCTCAGCATCGCTCTGGTTTCCAGCTTGAGCTTCCATGGCTTGCTCGAATCCGGTTCGCAACTGACTGGTGACCAAATCGAGCAGATCGTCTGGAATATTTTGGATGTTGACTTCGAAACTCAAATCGTTCTTGGCTGACATCTTATCGATGCGTGCGCCAGGATTCTGGGGTGCCCCCTCGAGGGCTTCTTCGGCCGTCGAAACGAACAACCAATTATCCTTGCTCTGGGCAAAGAGGGTGTTGGGACCCAAGTTCATGCTGTAGAGCCCATCCCCTAAATCTTCGGCTTCGCCAAAGAGTTCTAATCCTCCGAGGAATTCATCCAGGTCGCTAATCGGCAAGGCTAAAACGCCCATCGGAAGCCCGGCGCTACTGAGCTTGACAAAGCCACCAATCGGACGAGAACGGTCCAAACCGCTGGTGTAGCCGTTGACCGCTCCGGTGATCAAACCGCTCTGAGCACCTGCTCCGGAAATCCGCATCATGTGAGTGATGTCTGGCAGCAAGCGATCCAAGGGGGCGATTGCCAAAGTCACCACGTCGGTCCCGGTGGAACTGGCGGTCTCAAA